>JAAZVM010000092.1 GCA_018623505.1 Patescibacteria group bacterium
TTAAATATCTTTTTAAATAATAATAGAGAAACCAACTTAATTATATATACTAAAAATATTATAAATAAGTTGGTTTCTCTATTATTATTTAAATATCTTTTTAAATTTATAAGGGTTTTAGTTTCGGATGTTTTTTTAAGTTTGTATCATAATACTATAATAGTTTCTAGATTATATAGTTTTATATTTTTTCCTTTCTTTTTATCAAAAAAGATAGTATCTGATTTATTTAATAGTGATTTTATATCTGATTTTTTTGTATCAAAAAGTATAGATATATTTTTTTTATTTAGAAGTATGTTGTTTTCTATATGGTATAGTTCTAGATTTTTATTATCTATATTTATTATAATTTTATGAGATTTCCTGTTTAGTATTTTTATCATATCGTTTAATTAGTATATATTGTGTATATATAATATATATACTTTATATACTTTTTCAAATTTTAATAATAATTTAAGCTTGACAATTTTAGTATAAAAATAAGACGTGCCTCGCAAATGCGAAGCACGTCTTTGTGTCATGGTTTATGGTGGGTCCATAATTTCTCCTCTTAATTATTTTAATCTTCGTCGACGACAGACTCAGCTTTTAAAAAAAATATTTGGGTAATTTGGAGGCCCCATAACATCTCCCTTTTTCAATTAAAGTATGTCCCCCACACCTGAGGTACATACATATGTATAATATATAAAAATAATATGTCAAAACTTTTTTTAAATTTTATTTTAATCAATATAAACTTCTCTTGGTTTACTACCATTACTTGGTCATACAACTCATAGCTCCTCTAGTATATCTAGTACTTTTGCAGCTCTTGCATAACCTAGTCATAATTTTCTTTGTATAAGTGAAGTTGATCATTTTTTTGACTCTTTTACTACTGCTATTGCTTTTTCTATTATCTCGGGATCTTCGTCTTGATCTCACTTGTAGTTTTCCATAATTGATCACTCAAGTTTTGACTTTCAGTCTGCTATCTCAGGTATTTGTAAGTTATCTATCATATCTGGGTCTACAGTAAGTTTTAGTTTATTTACTACTGACTCTACCTCATGAGTTTCTACAAGTACTCATTGTACCCTTTCTGGTTCTAAGTTTCATGTTGGATAATATAGCATATCTCATCTACCTAACAAGTCTTCTGCTCAGGCTTGATCTATCACAGTTCTTGAATCGATTTGTGATGCTACAGTAAAAGCTATTCTAGATGGTACATTTGCTTTTATAAGTCATGTAATTACATCAACTGATGGTCTTTGAGTAGCTATTATTAAGTGTATACCTACTGCTCTTGCCATTTGTGCTATTCTTGCAATTGATTGTTCTACTTCTTTTTTGTTTCAGCTCATCATCAGATCAGCTAGTTCATCTATTACAAAAACTATATATGGTAGTTTTTCAGATTTTTCTACTTTTTGATTGTATTCTTTTAGATTTCTTGCTGCTACTTTTGTAGCTAAGTCATATCTTCTAAGCATTTCAGCTACACACCATTTTAGTGCATTTAGTGCTTTGTCTGGATTTGTGATAACTGGAGTAAGTAAGTGAGGTATTCAGTTATAGACTGAAAGCTCAACTCTTTTTGGGTCAACCATTATCATTTTAAGTTCACTTGGTGAAAACTTATATAACATGGATATAAGGAATCAATTCATTCAAACTGATTTACCTGATCAAGTTTGCCCTGCTACTAGTAAGTGAGGCATTTTTGCTAAATCTCATACTATTATGTTACCACTTACATCTTTTCAGAGAGCTACTGGTAGTTCATATTTTTTATTGTTAAATTCGTTTGAAGCTATAACTTCTTTTAAGTATACTGCTTGTCTTTTTGGATTTGGGACTTCTATACCAACTTGTCCAAGTCCTGGAATCGGAGCTTGGATCCTAATCGATTTAGCATGGAGAGCTAATGCTAAGTCTTTTTTAAGGTTTTCAATTTTTTGAAGTTTTACTCACTGTTTTGGTACAAGTCTGTATTGTATAACTGTAGGTCATACTTCGTATCATTTCATTTCTACTTCTATTTTAAATTGAAGAAGTTTTTCTTCTATCTCTATTTCTTTTCTTCTTATCTCGTTTTTATCCACTCATCAAGTTATTTTTTTATCATCCAGTAATGATAATTCTGGAAATTGCCAGTTTTTAAATTCACTGTTTCTGTTTAGATTTGCATTGTCTAGTTTTTCTACTTTTTCTTGTTTTTTACTTGAAAAAATACCTCAAATAACTCAAATCTCTTTTTTTTCTATAGTTACTTTTTTTGCTGTTTTAGGAGCTTCTGTTATGTTTAATTGTTTTGGTTGTTTTGATTTTGCAAGAGCTTCTTTTTCTTTTTTTAGTTTTTCCATCATATCTTCTAGCTCCTTTTTCTTTTTATCTATTTTTTCGTCTGATTTTGATTTTGTAGTTTTTCAATTGTTTTTAACGGGTTCTCATATGAATGTGTCTTTTATCTCGCTTATCTTTGATGGTACTTTTGTAAGTTTTCTTGTGAATGTAACAGGTGAAAATTTAAAAACTATTATAAGTGATAATATTAAAAGAATTATAAAAGCTATAATTGTAGAAATTGGTCAAAGTAGATTTTCAAGTATAGTATATAGGTTGAAAAATGCATAATAGTTTGTTATAAAAGCTCAAACTAAAGTTGTAAGAGATGTATAATACATAAGTAAACCAATTACTCTTGTAGTATCAGGTTTTATATCATCATCTTTTAGCATAAAAAGTGCAAAAAGAATAAGGGCTGGAGAAAAGATAACTCTATAATAATCTCAAAAAAGGAAACTTAATCATAAAGATAAAAGTTCTCATAGTTTTGAATCTTCTGATAAAAAAGATACAACTCATACAAAAATAAAAATAACTATATATAGAAACTTAGTTATTTCTGGATTCATTTTTTTTGTACTTTTATATGTTTTTTTTCTTGTAACCACTTTGTATTCTCATTAATTTTATTTTATTAAAATATAA
>JAAZVM010000093.1 GCA_018623505.1 Patescibacteria group bacterium
ATAAAAGCATTTACACTTATAGAAGTTCTTATATCTATAACTATTTTTTCTATAATAATGGTTTCAGTTATAAGTATATATATAGCAAACATAGATGTAAATAATAAATCAAACATAAACAGAGTACTTCATGAAAATATGAGAAATGTATTTACAGAGCTAAATGAAGAAGTTCTTAAAAATGGTATTTCTTGAGTTTCTTTAGATTTAACGGATTCTGATTGTAATATAGATTCCAGAGTGTTATTTTCTACTTGAACTAAGTTTTGTAGTAATGTTAATGATTATTATTTAGCAAAGAAAAATTGAGATAACTATATTAGAGTTAATATTTCTGAATGTGAATCAATAAAAGATGAATGTAGTCTTGTTAAAAACTCAACTCCAATTACAAATAGTTTAGTTTGAGTTAGAAATATAAGTTTCTATGTAACTGAAAACTCTGGGGTTAAAAAACTTACTTATACTATAACTCTACAACCAAGTTTGAAATTATGAGTTAAACCAAACCTTATAGAAAAAAGTAAGTTTACTTTTCAAACTACAATTACACAAAGACCTTTTTAATTAAAAAAATATGAAAATTAATAAAAATTGATACTCTGTAGTTTTTATACTTCTTATTATATGATTTATATTTTTACTTACAGTTTGAGTTTTTTCTCTTATTTTCAACGAAAATAAAAATGTAAAAATGATGTGAAATTATATAAAAGCATATGCCTGAGCTGAGTCATCTCAAGAATTAGCTATTTTAAGTATAAAAGAAAATGGTTATGAGTTTAATGAATCTATAAGTCCTGATATAAATGAAAAATCTGTTATGCTTTCAGAAGATTTTGATTTAGATACTTTTAATACAAATAAATATCCTAAAATATGGTATGATAATGACTGAAAGACAAATATTTATTCATGAACAATAGATCCTTTGTCATATCATATAATTCCTCTTTTATATTTAGATGAAAGTTTAAGTGAAAAAAAGGTTACTTCAATAGATTTTTCAATTAATTCATGAAATTCTTCTGATTTATCTTGGAATATATTATCTCAGACTTCTTGATTAACTTGAACTTGAGAAGTTGATTCTTGAATTTACAGGGATTTAGATTTAAATGGATTATGATGATGAGAAAATTCTAATGTTGATAATTTTCTTAATGATAATAATACTAACTATCTTGTTCTTTTTAATACTTCAGATTCAGATAATGTTTCATATGAGATTTCTGCTATTAATCCAGATGAGTATTTCACAAAACCAGAAATAACTATAGTTTCTAGTGCTCAGATTGGTGATTATAAACAAAATATTGAAACAAAAATTAGTAATGCAGACATACTTAACTTCTTAAAATATTCTATTTATACCTTTTAAAGTGGCTAACCAAAGCCACTTTATTTTTAAGCCCTATTTTAAGCTATTTTTTTATTAAAAAAACTTGCAATTGCCTTAAAGATGCATAAAATCATAGATGTTTATATTTATAACATTTTGTTACTATGAAAAAACAAGATTTTATTAAAGCAGTTGCTGCTGATGCTGGTTTAAGCCAAGATGCTGTATCTAAAGCTTTAACATCTATGATTGATGTTATTACTTCTGAATTAAAAGCTGGAAATGAAGTTAATGTTACTGGTTTTGGTGCATTTAAAGTTTCATCTAGAGCTGCTAGAAATGGTGTAAATCCTAGAACTGGGGAATCAATTAAAATCCCTGCTATGAAATCTCCTGTTTTTAGAGCTGGTAAAACTTTAAAAGAAGCTGTTAGATAGTAAATTAAAAATAAAAAAGTATGTTTGTCATTTATGATAAATGTACTTTTTTTGTTTTTTTTTTAATTTATTGGTATAATAATATAGATTATTAGAAAATTTTATTTTATGGAAAACATTTATATTGATAAATTGGATTCTTCTGTTGATAAAAAAGCTCTATTAGAACCTTTAATTAAAAAAGATTCTTTTGAAATAGAGTTTGTTTATGGTTCTGATTTTTCAAATACTAAAATGCTTAGAGACTTCATAGAATATATTTCTTCAAATTTATGATTTGATAGTATAACAAGATCAAGATTAGTTTTAATAACAGATGAATTAAATAATAATGCAATTGAGTATTGAAGTGATCCATCTGGGATAAATAAATTAAGAATAATATTTAAATCAATTAACTGAGAAACTTTTTTAAATTTAGAAGTTGAAGATAATGGTAGGTGAAAAGCTCCTAAATCAGCTTTAGATATGGAGACTTTAAGAGCTCATAGACTTAAGCTTTGATATTTTAATCATGACTCCATAAGGGGTAGAGGATTGTTTCTTATAATTGTTAAACTTGTTGATAGGTTATATTTTAGAAATTCATCTGATTGATGATTGATAGTCTGAATAAAAATGAAAAAAACTTAAAAAGTGTTTACTCTTCGTAAACACTTTTTAAGTTTTTAGAACAATTTTTTCAAATACTTTTATCACAAGTAAATATTTTATTTATTATTCTCAAGTCGATATAGTATAATTCTGATTCTATTAGATTTTCATATTCTTTATTGAAAACAGATAAATTTTTTATCTGTTCTTGATAAGATTCTTTTGAATCTATTCAAAAAATCAACCTGATATCATTATTTACTATTATATGTAATTCTCTTTCTACTTCATAGTAAATAAGTTCTTTTATTTCTATTCAAAGTATATTTTCTTTTAAAGACTCTTCTATATATTTTATAGCATCTGTATAATTTGTATTAAAAACTTTTTTATAATCAAGAAATTGATTCTTATCAAACTCTTTTTTTACATCTAAAAAAGGAACTTCTTTATTGTTGTTTGCTGGAATTATTACTCAATTTTCTAGTAAAAAATAACTTTTTCAGTTTATATTTATACTGTATATTTCTTTATATGATGATATATCTATTTTAATTTTATTTGGTAAATCTAAGCTTAATTCC
>JAAZVM010000094.1 GCA_018623505.1 Patescibacteria group bacterium
AATCTGTAAAGACAAATCTGTAAAAGATAAGATTTATAAATATATGAAGAATCATGATATATATTTATGAAATACATGGTCAGATTCTAATATAGCTCCTAAATGAGTAGATTTTAAAAAAGCTAAATACAAAATCTGAGAATGTAAAAATGCAGAATATATAGCAGATAGGATATTATTTTTACCAAATCATAAAAATATAAAAATTGATGATGCAATCTACATAACAAATTTATTAAATAACATAAATATAGATGAATTATAATTTATCTGAAGTAAAAGATAAAAACTCTTGGAATAATTTTTTAACAGAAAATAATTTTGAATTTATTTCATTTTTATCAAGTTGGGAATGGTGAAAATTTCAAGTTTTAGTATGAAAAAAAGTTATTAGATTATGAATATATCATAAAGGTACACTTATATGATTGTTACCATTAATAGTTAATAAAGCAAAAAGATGAACTTATCTTTTTGCTGCTCATTCACCAATGATATTAGGGAATTACTCATTTTTTGAAGTAATTAATTGATTAATAGAAGAAATAAAAGAAATATGAAAAATAGAGTGAGCCGATTTTATAAGATTTAATTCTCCTGTAAAAAATACTAAATCAAATAAATCTGATTTTAAAAAACTTGGCTTTATAAATGCCCCTATGCATGAACACGCAGAAGATACTCACATATTAGACTTAACTAAATCAGAAGATGAACTTTTTAATAATACAAAAAAAGGTGATAGATACTATATAAATAGAGCTAAAAAAGAATGAGTTGAAATAGTAAAGTGAAATAAAAAAGAAAATATAGACAAGCTTAAAAAAATGCATAAAAAACATTCTGAAAAAGTATGATATCATGCATTTTCTGATGATTTTATAGATAATTTATACGAATGTTTTTGAGATAATATAACAACAATTTGAACTAATTATAACTGACTGACTGAAAGTATACTAATGACTATTAAATTTTGAACTAGCTGTGTATACTATATAGCTGCAAGTGATATCGTAAACCATAAATTTTCACCAAACTATTTATGTCAGTGGGAGGCTATAATAGATGCAAAAAATAAATGATGTACCACTTATAATTTCTGGTGAGTATCTCCAGATAATAATCCCAAACATCCAATTGCTTGAGTTACAAAATTTAAAAGAAAATTTTGATGACAAGATTATAATTTACTTCATGCTCAGGATTTACCATTAACAAATAAATACTGGTTTAATTATCTTATAGAAACCATAAGAAGAAAAAAAAGATGATACTATTATAAAAAACCTTGCTAAAATTTGACAATTTAATTTAGATTTAATATAATTTAAATATTAACCTATTTAAATTATGTATTTATGAGTGGAATAGATAACTTAAGGGGAGGAGAAAATAATTGATTTCCGAATGAATGAGAATCAATTTCAATACAAAAGCTTTTTGATTGCTTGATTAGTGAATGATTATCAAAAAAGGATATTATAGAGTTACTAAACAGTGAAGAAACAATTAGTAAATGATGAGAATTTATTTATATTTGATGAGCTATTAAATTAGTTGATAAAAATTGATCAAATACTTGCAAGGCCTTTTGTCAATGAGGCTCTATAATTACTTGTAATAAATGAACATCTTGTAGGAATTTTCAAAAAGCAAACTCTAGATTTGATAATTATATATCTAGTCTAAACAGAGAAACTATATCAAATCTAATAAATAAACTTGATTGAGAGATTTCAGATAGAATTGAAAGAATTTTAGTTCAAGAGAATATTAAATCTAATTTTGTTTTTGATTTAGAATCTGCTAGCTGAATGTAAATAAAAAAAGAAACCTTTGGTTTCTTTTTTTATTTATCCATTATGTCACTTCATGAAAGTAGTTTTGATTCTCTTCACTCTAAATCTTCATTTAAATAAACAAGTTTAGTGTTATCTTTAGAACCTATATTTCATAATGTTTCTATTCTTGACGAATCTAGTAAAAATTTTAATACTTTTTCAGCATTTAGAGTATCATCTGTTTTTTTAATCATATCAACTGACTCTTTAAATCATTCTGCGATTTTCATTCTTTGGCCCGCCATACCTTCTCATAAAAGTATTTTTGATTCTTTTTCAGCTTCGGCTTCTTTAACTTGCATTATTTTATTTGCTTCTGCTTCATTTAATGCAGCCTCTTTTAGTTTTTCTGTCTCAACTATTTTGTTCATTGCTGACATTACTGAATTTTCTAGCTTTACATCTCTAACTTGAATAGAGTCTAATCTATAACCAAAAGTAGAAAGTTTTTCTCTAAGTCTTGATTCTATTACTTCTCAGATTTCTTCTCTCTTTTCAAATATATTTTTATGAGTGAATGCAACCATCATAGCTCTTAACTGCTCATCAATAGTTGCTCTCATCATAGTTTTTGGGTCATCTATATTATAAACAGATTTATATATATTACCTTCTCTAGTATCATTTCATTCATCTTCTACATAGTAGATTACATTTAATCAAATGTATCAAGTTACATTATCATTTGTTATTCATTCAACTTCAACAGGGAAGTTCCTTCTATATAAAACTTGATTTTTAGTCCATTCTAAGAAAGGAATAATAAAGTGGAAACCTGGTCTAAGTATTCTATTAAACTTACCTAAAAACTCTACTGTTTTAACTGTATTAGGCTGTACAATTCTTATAGAAAGAGAAATTAATACTATTTCAAAAATTATTGATGGTAAAATAGCAATAACTCAACCAATAGAAATAGAAACAATTGGTACAATTATCAACAATAACGGAACAATAAATCTAAGCATCTTTAATATATTATTTAATAAATGTAGGAAAATTATAACTGAAAAAGATAATAATTGCAATATTATAATTAATAAATATATTATTTAAAATTAAATCTTAAATTTAAATAATGTTATTTGCTATTATATGAACAATATTTTC
>JAAZVM010000095.1 GCA_018623505.1 Patescibacteria group bacterium
AAGGCTTATGATTTTGCTTTAGAAATAACTAAAAAATTAGAAATACCAAAAAGCTATATATATACCTTAAAAGATATTTCTGAAAAAATAAAAGTAAAAGATCTAAAAGATTTCACAAGCAAAAAAGACTCTATCCCCCCTTTTAGAGTACAGATTTTTATAATAGAAAATATTTCAAATTTTACTATAGCTTCTAGCAATAGTATGCTAAAATTTTTTGAAGAACCTGGTATCTATAACATAATAATAACAACAAACTCTTGAGAAAACAATGTAATGGAAACAATTCTTTCAAGAGTACAAACTATAAATATACAAACAACAAGCTTAAAGAACGACAATGATTTTTATAAAAAACTTATAGACGATTATATAAAATGAAATAATTTAGACTTGATAAAGTATACTTTTAGCAAAAAAATAGAAAAACAAGAATACATAGAAATTATTGAAAGTCTTATTTTATATCTAAAAGAAAATTTATTATATATAACTTTTTTAGAAGAAATAAACCAAGAACTAAATCTAATCAAAAAAAATAATTTAAATGCTAAATATATCTTTGAAAAATGGATAATAAAATTAAAAAAATAAAAGCATTTTCACTTGTAGAACTTATAGTTGCTGTCAGCATTTCAATCATGGTAATGGCATCTGTATGAGTTTTTGTAAGCTCTGGATTAAAAAATATTTTTCTACAAAAAAACAGTATAAGCAACTCTATAGAGATAAATTATTTTTCAGATAAAATTTATGAAAACTTTGATAATATAAAAAATTCTTGAAGTATAGCTTTTAATTCTAGTTGAATACTTTTTGAAAGAAAAAAAAGCTTTGGAAACTGATGATTTAGCTATATATGAGTAAGTGATATAGATAACTTATACTGTGATGATGATTCTGACTCACCAACAACAAAACATATATTTATAAAAAACTTTATACCTTTTATAGAAAACTCTGATGAGATTTCTAGTTTTTCAGGTATTTATGAGTCTGATTTTTTAGACTTTAGTTGAAATAAATATAAAACTCTTCAAAAAGAACATAAGCTAGTAGATGAAAATGGACAAATAATCATTTGAAAATCTGGTTTTTGAAAAAATGATAATGATATAGAAATATCAACTTGAACTTACCTAAACTCACCTACTGCTATAGCAAGTGACTGAGAATATATTTATATAAGTGATAGTTTAAACGACAGAGTTGTATATCTATCTGGAAATTTAGTTTATACACTTCTCGATAAAAAAGACTGACTAAACCTACCTACTTGATTGCATTATGAAAATAATTCTCTGTATATATCAAACTCTGGAAATTGAGAAGTTTTAAAATTTTCAAGTGAAGATTATTGAAATCAAAATCAGACTTTCTCATTTTCAGGGATAAACGAAACTTGAGTCCATGAAATATTTTTTGAGTTTCTAAATAATGGATCAGGAGCAAATGTAGATATATCTCAACTGCAATTATCAGATATAGAAATGATAGATTTTGACTGAACTGATGACAACTATAAAATGATAGATACTGAAAATAATATAGCAAGTTACAGATTCTATCAACCTATTTATTCATGAGCATCTTTACCAGTAAATATAATTTGAAAAGCTCCCGTTAATAGGGATTTTAATCCAGGAGTAACTTATAGTTTCAATATAAATCAAATAACAAATCTAGATAATTTAGAATGAAACTATAGCATAAACTTAAGAATATGAGATAGTTACAAAAGCTTTAATTATTTCACAAATGCAGATGATTATATATACACAAAAAATGACAACTCTCTAGTAATATATAATAGTTGACTAACTTTTCCAAACCACATTTGGTGAATTGCAAATAATGAGTTTAATGAATTTGATAGTTCTGCAAGCTTAGATATATGATATGGCACTTGAGATATTTTGCTATCAACACCAATAGAAAGTATAGAGATATCTGAAGACTCTGGACTACTAAACTTGATAATAAAGTACTATCAAAACTACAACTGTTATAACCTAGATGAAAACAAAAAGAACATAAGAACTATGATACTAAAATATAGTATGAATTAAAAAAATCCCTAATGGGATTTTTTTTAGTTACAGTTAATTTTGAATCTATATTCTGAACCAACTCATCAATATCATTTTAATAAATAATCACTCCACTGTCAATCAAATTTAACAGTTTCCACATCAGTTCTTCTTGAACTATCTGGATCATCAACTAAAGCCTCTACAGTTAAATAACAATTTTTCAAATAATCTTTAGTAACATAAGATGATGGTACACTTGTTAGATATCATCTTGTTGTTACGTAATTTTTTGTAGCATAAGTTGATGGTACACTAGTTAGATATCATCTTGATGTTACATACTCCTCTGTTGCTACTCTTTTTGGAGTAGTTCATTCATTTATATATAAATTATCAGAATACAAGTTTTGTATATATAAAGAATCTGCTAACTCAGAACTAGTTATAGTATCTCAAGCTATATCCCCCGCAACTATAGTTTCTGATTTTATCTTGTCAGAATCAACAGTATCTGATTTTATATTAGCTCAATTTAAAACCCAAGAACCACCTGATAGTTGTTCAAACAAACTTCATATAGTCCCATTTATACCACTAGCAAAAGTATATCCGGAAACAAAGCATAACCCCATAACAAAACCAACTGCATACTTTTTAAAGTCTATAATTTTCATAGTTTTATTGTTATTAATTAATTATTTTCATTTGATTTAAAAGTTTTTTATACTCAGATTGTTTTTTCTTAAATATATTAAAATCTGCTTCTATATATTTTTCATTGAACTCTAAATATTCTTCAAAAGTTATATAGTCATAACTTTCAAGATAATCATTATACTCTCAGTAGTAGTCATAAAAAGTTATAAAATCATCTCTATCTATAAACAAAGTTTTTATATAATAATTTA
>JAAZVM010000096.1 GCA_018623505.1 Patescibacteria group bacterium
GACACCACCAAGCTGAGCTAAAGATTCTATTATTATTACACCTGGTACAACAGGCCTATCTGGGAAATGTCCTTTAAAAAAATAACTATCTTCAGGAAATTTTATCAGCCCTGTAATATCTTGTCTTAAATTAATATTACTTATACTATCGACAAATAAAAAAGGTTCTCTATGAGGCAATAATGATTTAATGTCGTCTTTATTAAGAATCATATAAACCTCTTAGTTATTAAGTTGCTCCAATACTTTATCAGTAATATCAAGGCTAGGACTCAAATACATAAGGCCTGGTGCTTGGCTAGAAAAAACCATGTCATAGCCCAATTGCTCAGAAACGGTTTTAACCTCTTTCATAACAGCCCTCATAATTTCTCTTTGAAACCTTGAATCAGCTATTTTGACTTCAACTTCAAAATCTTCTCTCTTCCTTTGCAATTCTTTAATCTTGTATGCTAACTCTTCACCCATTTCATCTCTTGCTTTTTCGTCAAGTACTAATCTTTTTTCTTCAAAGCTGTCTCTCATTTTTCTAACTTGATCTTCAAGCTTACCCAAGATTGATTGTTTTTTTTCTATATTTGACCTTTGAGATTTTATAAATTTTTTTCCTAAATCTGACTCAACAACAAGTTTTTGAAAATTAACAATTGCAACTTTCAAATTTTTCCCTTGTGTATTTTCTTTCTTATCTTCGGCGAAGACAGCCTGTGACATAAATATTAATGATAAAATAAAAATTCTTAAAAATAGTTTCATAAAAAATACTCCTTATATTTTTTATTATACTAGAATACAGAACCAAATGAAAACTGAACCTCATACTTACTTTCATCTGATTTTCTATTTCCTAGAGGGAATCCAAAGTCTAACTTTAACGGTCCTACAGGGGAAAGCCATCTAAAACCAAAGCCTATATCTTTTTTCATGTCCAAAGGATTCTTATCTATCAATTCAGTTTCTTCATAAGTCTGCCCTATGTCAAAAAACAGAATTCCTTTTAACCCCGTTTCTAGTGCAAGAGGATAAAGATATTCTAATGTAGAATAAACATATTTATTACCACCAATTCTAACAAATTCTCCATTTGACAGAGTTCTTCTAGGAGAAACTCTAGCAAATTTATATCCCCTTAAATTTTCAGGACCTCCGAGGTAATACCTCTCAGAAACTATTAGTCTTTTTTCGGTATTCCTGAAATCAATAAAAGCGGATTCAAATGAATATGCCATTGTATGGTCTCTAGCAATCTCGAAGTATTTAGAAAACTTTCCGGTATATTCAGTAAAATGTAAATTGGCTCCAAGATAGCTATTAGACTCTTCTATACTAAAACTAGTTGATATACCTCTAGTTGGATCTAAAAAATTATCTCTAGTATCATATCTCATACCCAATGAAACCGAACTGATTTTATCCTTACTTTCTTGAAATACTTCAGTGGCTTCAGTTGTTAAGTCATCAACTTCTATACTTTCGTATCTATATTTTATGTCTGCAAATGTCCAAGTGTTTAGTTCTTTACCGAGCATAAGGGTTCCACCCCACTTTTCCCTATCATAATCTATAAACTCATATTTTCTCTTAAACAAAGACATTCTAAATTGATATGATGTATCTAAAAAATATGGATCACCATAATCAATTAAAAAATTCTGACTAACAGTCCCTACAGTGATTGATGCACCTAGCTGTTTGCCATAACCCCATAGATTATTTTCTTGAACCTGGACTCCAAGTAGTAATGCCTCTACAGAACTATAACCACCTTGAATACTAAAATAACCTGTTGGCTTCTCTTCAACTGTAACTTCAACATCAAGATAATTTGGTTTATCTTTACTTGGAACTTCCTTAATATCTACTGATTCGAAAAAGCCACGTCGGTTAATAAATCTTTTTGATGCTTTTATTTTGGTACCAGAATATGGGTCTTGTTCTTTAATTTTAATCTCACGCCTAATCACTTTATCTCTTGTTCTTGTGTTACCAAAAATACTAATTTTATTGACTTTATATTTCTCACCCTTTTCCATGTTGTATTTAATTGATATTTGCTTTAAATCATCATCTTGATTAAATATAGGATCTATATTGGCAAATGCATAAGACTCATCGCCATAAACAATAGTTAGATTTTCAATATCTTGCTGCATTTTAGACAGGTTAAAATAAATAGATTCGTCTAGTGTAGTATAATCAGACAAATCCTTATCATCTAATAAATCACCAGTAAAAGTAATAGTCCCAACTTTATATCGATCACCTTCTTCGACATCAAATACAACTAAATAACCATCCTTACTTTCAATATAATCAATTCTGGGCTTAGAGACTTTTACATTAACAAATCCATTATCAAGATAAAAAGATCTTATATTACTTCTATCTAGGTTTATTATATCTTCAGACAACCTACCTCTTCCTGTAATCCCTGAAAAAACCCACTTAGTTTTTGTTTCAAGTCTTTCTAAAATATCTCTATAAAATTGCTGATCACTACCTTTTAAAACTATCCCCTTAACATATCCTCTATCTCCCTCAACAATATCAAGTTCATATTGAATAGAGCCTTGGCCAACAGGAGTTATCTTTTCTTTCACCTGAACTTTATTAAAACCTTTCATAAGATAAAACTGCTTAACAATAGACTTAGCCATTTCCAACTTCTCTCTGCTAGTCAATTTTCCTTTTTGTATTGGGAGCACATCTAATATGTCATTATCAGAAAGTTTGTCGTTTCCTTGCAATCTTAAATCAGATAAAATAGGATTTTCTTCAAACCTAAAAACTAGAAGCAATTTGTCGTTTACTATTTCGCTAAGTAGGTCAATTTTATAAAAATATTCAGTTTTATAAAGATTTCTTAGATCTTTTTTTATAATTTCATGATCAAATTTTTCTCCTTCTCTAACCGCAATA
>JAAZVM010000097.1 GCA_018623505.1 Patescibacteria group bacterium
AATAGCTATTAAAATAAATTAATGAAAAAAATATTTTTTTATACAGTTTGATTATTTATAAATCTTCAAGCAACTTATGCTTGAGTTCTAGTTCCTTGATGAAATAAACAAACAAATGAAAACGTAAATCATATTGAAAAAAATACTCAAGAAACAGAAAAAAGCGGTTTCTTAGAATGAACATGGTTTGATATAAGTGATTGAGGAGTTATTAGTGATTTTATAACTTGGTTATTAATAATTATATTTTGATTCTTTTTCATAATATTATCAATTAAAGCCATTCAATTAACTTTTGAGTTATGGTATTCAAAGAACCTTAGATACTTAAAAGTAACTCTCCCTAGAGCGGACTCTAAACTAGACAAAGAAAAAGAGACAAGAAAAGATTTCAAAGAAAAAATATCTACAATGAGTATGTTTTATAAAGCTATTCATAAACTTAGTGAAGCATGATTAAAAGATACTGTGATAAATGGTATTTTTGGACACTCAAAAGTATCTTTAGAATTAGTTTATGATAAGTGAGAAGTATTTTTCTATATAGTTACTTTCAAGTCATATGTTAATCTTATAACTCAACATCTAACATCAAACTATAATGATGCGGAAATATTATTGGTAGAACCTGGGGCATGATATATAAATTTACATGAAAAATGATACCACTTGAGAGCAGCATCTTTATGAAAAGAAAACGATGATGTATACCCAATTAAAACATTTAAATATCTAGAAGATGATGCTATAAACAATTTCACAAATGTATTTGGATGACTTGCAAAAGATGATAAAGCAATATTTCAAATGGTTATAAAACCAGAATCATCTAGATACAATAAAAAAGCACTAAATGCTGCAAGACTTGTATCGAAATGACAATATAAAAAAAATAAAAAACATCTACTATGATTTTTAAGTTTCTTGTGGAATCCAATTGTAGCCATAATAGAAGGTCCTGAAGATATGGTTCAAAATAATGCTCCTGGTACTAGTGAATGAGATGCATATAAAATATTTAACCAAGCTGAAACAGAAGCACAAAAAATTATGTGAGAGGCTGCAGCTCAACCAGCATTTAAATCTTCTATAAGAGTTCTAGTTTCTAGTAAAAATCATCAAAGTTGTGAAGATTGAGTACATGCAATTGTTGCTGCTGCATCTATATTTACTGATGAATACAATAACTCTTTGGATAATCCTCAAGTACTTGAAGATGCTTTTCCTTGGATATTTACACCACTTAGATATGTAGGTTTCAAATATAAACTTGTATGATTTTTTCAAAATACATCTCGGTTTTCAACTGATGAGATTTCTACATTATATCATCTACCTGATATAAATTATAATAAATCACCTATAATAAGTTGGTTAGAATATAAGAAATTACCAACTCCTCATAACTTAAAAACTCCTTGAAATCCTACAATACTTAAAGAAAAGTTTGAAATTTGAAAAGATAAAGATTGACAAGCTATATATGAGGAGAAAGATGTACACAGACATCTGTGAGGTTTTCCTGTCTATAAAGACTGAGTACTCATGTGATGGAATGAATACAGAAACAGAAAAACTCCTGTCTATTTTTCTAGAAAAGACAGAGGTAGACATCATTATGTAATTTGAAAATCATGAGGATGAAAATCTGTATTTATCTGATACTTAGCAAGACAAGATGTCCGGAATGGAGATTGAGTTTGTGTAATTGATCCACACTGAGACTTAGTAGAAGATGTTTTAGCCTTTACACCAAAAGAAAGAGCAAAAGATGTAGTAGTCTTTGATCCTGCTGATACAGAAAGACCTATGTGATTAAATATGCTAGAAGTTATATCAACAGATCCTGAAATAAGAAAAAGAGAAATGGACAGAGCAGCAATGGATGCTACTGAAATTTTCATAAAGATATTTGGTGATGAAGTATTTTGACCAAGAATACAACATTATTTCAGAAATGGATGTTTGACACTTATGGAAGATACTGAAGATGGTGGTACCCTTATAGATGTACCAAGATTATTCGTTGACGATGCTTTTATGAAATACAAAGTGTCTAAAGTAAAAAACCCTGTAGTAAAATCTTTTTGGGAGCATGAATACGCAAATACTTGAGACAGAGAAAAACAAGAAATGATACCATACTTCTCTTCTAAATTTTGACCATTTATTACAAATACAACAATAAGAAACATAATATGACAACCTAAATCTGCTTTCAACATAAGAGAAATGATGGACAACCAAAAAATACTTTTAGTAAACTTATCAAAAGGTAAAATTTGAGCACTTAATGCACAGTTACTATGATTGATTTTTGTTTCTAAAGTAAATATGGCAGCAATGAGTAGAGCTGATATGCCAGAAGAAGAAAGAAAAGATTTTTATATGTACGTAGATGAATTTCAAAATTTTGCTACTGAAACTTTCTGAGAAATACTTTCAGAAGCTAGAAAGTACCACTTAGCATTAATAATGGCTCACCAATTTATTGCACAAATTTGATGATGAGCATGACAAAAATGAGACAAACCAAGTATAAAAGATGCTGTATTTGGTAATGCCTGAACCATTATGAGTTTTAAAGTTGGTGCTGATGATGCTGAGTATATGGAAAAGGAATATGCCCCTCTATTATCTCAACAAGATATTATTGGTATAGCAAACTTTACAACTTATTGTAAACTAAATATAGATAATGCTACTACAAGACCTTTTGATATAAAAACAATACGGGATAATAATTATAAAAATAAAAAAATAGCTGAAATTGTAAAAGAATACTCTAGAAAAAAATACTGAAGAAAGAAAAAATATGTAGATATGGAAATAGAAGCAAGATTATGAATTACTTAAAAAAGAAGAGATAAAACTCTTCTTTTTTTGAATTTAAAATTTAAATA
>JAAZVM010000009.1 GCA_018623505.1 Patescibacteria group bacterium
ATAAAAAGAAAAAGACAAGTTTAATAACTTGTCTTTTAACTCAATTTTTTAACATCACTAAACATTTCTTTTTCTATTTCTTCCATAAATTTTATATATAATTTTGGTGTTATTATTTCTTTATTATGAAGCTCTTTTATAGTTTTTTCTTCTAGCTTAAGTAATGATTTATTTACAAGTCTAGATTCTATAGAGTTTATAGTTGCTTTATGTGATTTAAATATAGAAATTCTTTTCTCATCAGCTTGTTTATTAAAAGAAGCATATAATTCTATAACTTCAATAAATATACTATTATCAAAACCAAAATCTATTTCTGAAAGCTCTCTAAGCTCTTTTATAACTTTTCTAGTAATAATAACTCTTGTTCTATTTCTAATATAAGAATCTAAATCTGTTGACTGTGTTTTATAAATAGCTACTAATGCTCTACAAAATACATCATAATCATTTTTTATTTTTGATATACTTCTAAGTTGTACATGACTAGTTTCTAGTCTCTCTATTTGTTTTTCTATTTTTCTTAGTATATACTTAAAGTTTTTTTCATCTATTTCATTATAGAAAAATAATTCTTTTAAGTGTTGTTTTTCTATTCAAAGAGCATGTAATGAAATAGCTCTTCTTATAAGTGTTCTAGAATCATGTTCTCAGTTCTTTTTTAAAAGATCTTTCATTTTTGAAACGGCATCTTTTAGTTTTTCTGTATACTTAGATTTAAGTTCTCAGTATTCTATATTTGTAAGGTATGCTTTTTTATGAGAAAGATTTAATTTTTGAAGTATTTTTAAACTTGCTAAAATTCTTCATTCTTCATACTCAAACTCTTCTAAACTATGAAGCTTATCTACATTAAGATATCTCATAATCTTAGGAGTTGTTGGTGCTTTAACAAATAAAGTAAACATTATACTTCATATAGTTAAAACAAGTAAGAAATCTTTTATAGAAAAATCATAAGACCAACCTACCATTTCTTGGAAAGCAACAATTTTCTCAAAACCTGGATCTCAAACTCATGGAATCAAAAGAACCATCATAAGAGCTAAAGCTCATCTTAAACTTCACCAAGATAATAAAACCATCCAAGAATGAGGTATTTTTTCTTCTAACTTAAAAGTATTTATAAATCAAATAGGTATATATATTGATATAATTCTAGCAAGCATAACTACACTTATAGTTATAATAACTGGAAGAATAAAGTCTTTAAAATTAATATCTATACTAGCTAAAATCAATCACATAAGTATAAATACTACAGAATTTGATACAAAGGCAAAGAACTCCCAGAATTTTTGCATATGTATTTCTACCCTAGGAGTAATTTTATATCTACCATAGTTTCAAATAATTATAGAAGCTATAACAGTAGAAATAACTCATGAAATAGGTAAAAAGTGAAAATGATGAGTTATAAGTTCAGCGAATATAAAAGTTATATGTGCCAAAAGCATAGTTAAAACTATTTCTACTTCTTCATTATTTTTTATATATCAGATAGTTTTACTAAATAAAACTCAAGTAAAACCTCAAAATAATATACCTCAAATAACCATAGAAAGAAAACTCCAAACTCAGTATCAAACTGTAGATCAAGTTATAACTCATCCTTCCATTATAACTCAAAGTATCACAAAGAATAAAGCTACTGCAGTACCATCATTAAAAAGACTTTCTCACTCAAAAATAATAGTTAATCTTCTAGGTGCTCAAAGTGATTTAAATATAGAAAGAACAGCTACAGGATCTGTAGCAGATATAAGAATTCAAAATAAAAGACAAACTAAAAATGGTATTTCGAATCATACGAAAGGAAATAATAGAAATAGTAATAATGCTATTATTCAAGCAGATATAAGTAATCAAAAAATTGCCAATGAAGTTATTGATTTCCAATTTATTACTAATTGTCTATAGTTTATATTATATGATGCTTCAAAAAGTAAAACAGGCAAAAAAACAAAGAATAACACATCTGGTGTTAATCTAAAATCATCTAAAAATCAAAAAAATGGTATATGAACAATTGGGACAAGCAACAATCATATAAGTACAAGTAGTACAGTATAAGGAAAGTTGATTTTTTTACTTAAAATAAAAGTAAAACTACATATTACTAAAAGTAATAAAATAGATAGGGTTTGTGTTAAAAAACTTACTTCTTCCATAATTATATATAAACTATAAGCAGTGAAATTAGGTCCAGATTTTAGTCCTTTTTTTTATTTATGCAAAAGATTTTTTAAAAATCTATATTTTTCTAATACCCCTCCTATACTCATAAAAAAAGTACAACAAATATATAAATCATAATAAGAACCCATAAACAATTAAGTCAAAAATTATAGAGATAGAAAAATTATTTATAAGAAAAAATCAAAAAATAAACACAAAAGAAGAAAAGGCTATATTTCTAAATATAAATAAATAAGGTAATCTAAATGAGGATTCTTCTTTCGACTTATAATAAACCAATAATAAAAGTATAATCTGTGATAATAAAGTTATAATTCCTGCTCATATAAAACTATATATAGGTATCAAAACTAGATTTCAAACAATATTAAAAATTGTCACTATTATATTTATCCTCAAAAGTTCTGATTGCTTCTCAGATGCAACTAAGAGATAAATAAAGACAAGTGATATAAAATAAAAAAGTATGCTAAAAAATACAATTATAAATGCATCTGAAGAATTGAAATCATATAAATTGCTTAAATAGTCAGTATTTGCGATTATAAGTATAATATTATCTCTAAATAAAATACCTAAAGTAAAAACTAAAAATGAAAAACTTATCATTACTTTAAAAGATATATCTGTTAAATTACTAATAATTTTTGTATTTTTTTCTCTGAATCACTTACTTAGGCTAGGCAACATAGAAGTCATATAAAATCATCATAAAACCATGACAACTTCAACTATCTTCATAGGCAAACTATAAAGAGCTATACTCAAATCTCACTTTTCAGGTCACTCTATAATAGACAAAAGAATTATATCAACTTTAAAATATACAATAGATAAAAAAAGTGCTATACCATATGGAAGAGATATTTTAAAAAGATTTTTTAGATAAGAAAAATCAAACTCAAATCAAAATTTTTGAATTCTTCTTGCATATAAATAATTTAAAAAAGTATTGATTATAACTCAAATAAGCCCTGCTCACATAATCCAAAGAAAAGGAGAAAAATAATCGAGATTTAATATAGTTTCTTTTGGATAAAAATAAAAAGCAATAAGAGAAATGAGTCCTAAATTAATTAACTTTCAAGCAACCAATGAAACAGCTCAAAATTCAACTTTCATATTAGCTTGCATAAGAGAAAGAATAGAAGAATTTATAAGTTGAAAAATAGTGAAAAGTGAAGTGATAAATATAGACAATAAAGCCAATAATGAATTATATCCAGGTATAAAAAATGCTATAAAAATCGATAGAAACAATATTATTATTCACAATATTAACCTTAGAGACATAACATTTCCTATAATTTTTTTTGTATTAGATGGATTATTAGAAATCTCTCTTATCGTAATTGTATAAAGTCACAAATCAGCTAAAAAAACAAATATAGATGTATAGTTATATATTTTTGAATAAAGTCCGTATTTCTCAACAGGTAAATAATTTGTAAGCAAACTTATTAAAAAAATTGATATAATTGCAGTACAAACCTTTGAAAATATTTGGGATATGGTATTTGATGCTATTTTTTTAAACAAAATATAGTAAAGTAAGAATATATTTAAGAAAGTGTAATTTAAAATAATGCATTGTAAACATTTTTTGTATAATTTTTCTTTACAAATAGATACTAAAAAATAAAATTCTAATAAATAATTTAACGAAAAAACGATGAAAAAAAATAATAAAATAGCTATAATTATAATACCGATAATATTATTGGCAATTTCAAGCTGAACTTTATTTTATTATTTTAAATTTATTAAGTCAGAAAATAAAGAAATAATAGAAGAAGAAAAAACAATTACAGCTGACACAAGTATAAATGAGGATATAGAAATAATAGAAAAAGATATTGAAAAAATACAAAAAGATGAGGTAACAAAGAAACTAGAAAACATAAAAAAGAAATTAACTTTAAAATGAATAATAGATTCTTGAGACATGTATTATGAAAACTATCTTTATAACGTTGCACTTGTAAAATATCTTCAAGCCTATAAAAATATACCTGAAGATGAAGAAATAAACCTAAAAATCTGAGATTTATATTATTCACTAAAAAGATTTGATAAATCTACTAAGTATTATTCAAATGTAAAAGCTAGTAAAAATTTAGATAAAGAAAAATATTTATACTCATATATAAATTCAAACATAACTAAAAGTTGATGACTAGATTTGGTTATAAATGAAATAAATACAATATGATTTGATGAAGAAAAAAAGTTTTATTTTAATAACTCATTCGAATGTTTAAAAGATTTTCATATTTGTAGGGAAAATTTTTCAAACTATTTTGATGAAAAATTATCAACACAAACTTGAGGTATACTAGATTATGATTTAGCAAATATAAATGAAGCACTTATAAATTATGAAAATTTTCAATTAGATGAGCTAATATATAAATCTGCATTAATCATTTGAGCATATTATGAGAATGGTTTTTATTATATGTCTTTAGAATTATCAAAAAAGATATTAGAAGAATACCCTGACTATAAACCACTTATAAAAATAGCTGCAAAAAGTAATTATGAGCTATGAGATTATATAAATGCAAAAAACTATTTACAAATATATAAAAAACTAGATACAAACGATGCTGAAAATAGTTATTTTTTATGAAGAGTATATGAAAAACTAGATCAAGATGTACTTAGCATAATACAATATGACAATGCTTTAAAAAATTGATACAAAGATAAACTTGATATATTAAGGAGACTTGCATTCATTTATTACGATATGGATGAAGAAGAAAAAATGCTTATGAGATTTAAAGAAATAATAGAATCTTGAGATGATAATATAAGTCTAAATGATTACAACTTAGCAATATATTATCATATAATGTATGATGATTTAGAAACTGCAGAAAAATACTCTCTTAGTGGGAAAATAAAGTTCCCTGAATCAGAAATGTTTTATGCATATTATGCATGGATTATATTACAAAAAGAAGAAATAAGTGATAATGAAATGAAATTAGCAGAAACAAATATAGATAAAGCTATTGAAATAAATACAAAGAACCCTATGATAACAATGGTAAAATGAATTTATGAATTCAAAAATGAACTATATGATGATGCTTTTATGTCTTTTAAAAGAACAATATCTCAAGATAAATCATGAGATTATGAAAGTGTTGCAGAGCTTTGGCTTGATAAAATTAAAGAAGTAAAAAAATAAAATGGCAAATAAAGAAAGTATAAATATAAATCTGGATTGAGAAAATCTGAAAAATGAATTAGCTAATGATATAGCTTCTGATTTTTGAATTGATAAAGAAAGGATAAAAGAATTAATTGCAATAGATACAAAAGAATGACTTAATGCCCTAAGACAAGAATTAATAGAGCTAAAAGAAAAAACTTGAGAAAGTATAAGTCAGGAAAAAATAGAAAAATTAGAAAAAGTTATAGAGTGAGCTAAGATTTTTATAGAAGAAGCATCAAAGAAAGAAAGACAAGCACTTATAAAGGAAGTTTGTGAAAATGATTATAAATCAAAAATAGAACAATACTTACCTTCAGAGCTTATAGATAGAGCTAAAAATCCTAGATTAGCTCACGAGCATATATTATGAATAGCTCTATGAAGTTCAAACACGATTATTTCAACTGTAGAAGCTTTATACCAAATTTGAAAAGGTATACTAAAAACTCCATATGATTTTTATATACTTGTAAGTTGAAAATGAGAGTGTGAATCAATTAAGAAAATATAATAAAAAACTAATAGCATGGCTATTAGTTTTTTATTATATTTTCTGTAGAGTCAGAATAAAAGTTTAAATTTTGTGCAAATATGATTCAAACTATATATCAAGCCTCATTTAAATCAAAACAAGAAACAATTTCTCAAGAAATCAACTCTCATTTATGTTTTTCAACAAAGTTTTTTATCTTTTTACTTGGAATAAGTCAAAAAAATGGAAATTTTTTCTTAAATATATACTTATTTTTATATAATTTTTTAAAATCATTATCTATTTCATATCTTTCAAATTCATATCAGTTGATTATAATTAAGTCTGATATTGGTCAAAAAACTCTTTTAAATAAAAAGGAAAAATTCACAAGCTCTCAGTTAAAATAATCTCACAATTTTAAAGGTTTATTATGTGTTCATAATCAATTAACCTTTCAATTTGTTGAAATAATTCAACTAGTTGATTCTCTATAAATTTCTCACATATATTTTATTTTATTGATTTAATATAATCAATTAACTCTGGAAATTCATGTTCTATAAAGTGAAACTTATCTTCAAAAATCATATATTTAGATTTTGGAAACAGTTTTTTATAATCTTCTAAATCATCAAAAGGTACTACTAAGTCATCTCTAGAATGAAAAAAAGTAATTTTTTCTTCAAACTTTTTTAGATTAGTAAGTTTTTTATCAAAATTGAAAGTTCATAACACTTCAAACTGACTATCTTTAAATGCTGAAGCTAAAAAAACTATATGCTTTATTTTTACAGGAAAAGTATTTTCATTTAGATATTTTGTCAAAAAACTTCATCATAAACTGTGTCATAGTAAAATTACATCATCTCTCAAATATTCAAAACACTTTTCAAACATAATTTTCCACTCATTATAATCCGCAAAATCTTTATTTGGCATAGCAAAATCAAAAACTTCAAAATCTTCTCACAAATCTTCTTTAAAAGTATATCTCCATTTTTTTTTATCTGAAAAGGGTTTGTATTCTATTTGATTTAAATAGTCAATAAAATCTTTATAATTCTCCTTTGCTTCTCATCAATTTACAAAAACTATTTGTTTTTTCATATATGTATTTTAATTATATAAACTAGATCATATCCTTACAAAATCAACTCCTTTTTCAAGGGCTATTTTATAGTCTAGAGAAGTACCAGCTGATATAAATCAGTTTGGTAAATACTTATTTCTAAGACTTATAAGTAAATCAAACTCTTTGTTTTTCTCTTCTATAGTAAAATCAGACTTTCAAATAGCTGAAAATCATATAAGACTTACATTTTCCATATCTCATATAAGATCTAGAAACTCTGGAATTTGTTCTACTTTTATACCTCAAGGCTTTGTTTCATCTACATTTATTTGAAGAAAAACCTGAACCCAGTTTCAAGACTTGGTACATATATCCTCTAACTTTTTTAGATGTTTTATATCATCTACGCTGTGAATAACTCAGGCATATTTTATGATTTCTTTTATTTGTTTTGTCTGAATATTTCAAATAAAGTGAGTCATTTCCCTATCTAGATTTTTTTCTTTTAATGCTTCAAGTCTGTTTTCTCAAAATCACTCTATTATTTCTGGATAATTTTCAATCATATATGAGACTATTTCTTCTGTAACTTCTTTATCGTGATACTTAGTTACAAAAACTAGTTTAGAATTTGATGCCTTGATTTCATCTAAAATTTCTGTATTAAAATTCATTGTTCAAAATTTTTGTATAAATTGTTAAAAACTTAAATAATTGTAAAGAAAATGTGTAAAACTTTTTATAAATACATAAGTTTATTTCCGTAATCTTTAAGCCATTTTTTATGTGGTTTGTAATCCATATGATTTATTTTTCTAAAATAATTATCATTTAAATCCCGAAAACTTTTTGAATGATTCATCTCTTTTAAGTGAGCTAACTCGTGAGTAATTACATAGTCTATTGTTTTTATGGGTGACATAATAAGTCTAAAAGAAAAGTTTATATTTTTTTTGCTTGTACAACTTCACCATCTTGTTTTAGCACTTGTAATTCTTAAATTATTATACTCAAGTCATAACTCAGAAACTATTTCTGATAATCTTTTATGTATGTATTTTTTTGCCTCTTTTTTATAAAAAGATAAAAGTTTATCTTTAACTATGTATTTATGTTTTTTATTTAGATAAAAGTTTAATCCGTCAAAAGTTATATTTTCACTTTTATCATCAAAAATAAGTTTATATGTGTTTCAGAAAAAATAATACTCTTCACTTTCAGTAAATTTTTTAATAGTAGATAATGCTTCTGTTTTTCTTTTGTCTATCCATTCTTTATTTTTTTCTATGAATTCATCTATCTTTTTTTTGTTTACAAAAAGTGGAGCATTTACTATAAGAGTTCATGCTTCGTCTACTTTCATAGAAATTGTTTTTCTAAAACTTTTAATTATTTTCATATTTCTTTAAGTATTAGTTTTGTTGCATCTATTACGTTTTTAAATCTATCTGCTTGTAAGTGTATACCTCAAAAGTACCTTGTAACTATTACTAAAGTATTTACAAAATCTTCTCTTTGAAGCTCTCTAAGTATACAATTTCAAGCTCCTGTTTCTCAGTCATCATTTTTTCACTCGACTATCACTCAAGACTCTAGTTTCAATCTATAAGCATAAGTATTATGAGTTGCTTTTAAAAAATACTTATCTTTTAATAGTTCTTTCATGGATAATTCAACTTCTTCTTTATTTTCTACATAATAAGAAGTAACAGTATATTTACTTCTTCTATCTACTATAACATTTTGCAATACTTTTCTTTTAAAATTAGGTTTTTTAGATCAAAAATCAAGTGATAAATTTGTGTTTATTTCTTGCATGCAAATTTTTTGTACATAAATAAGTTTTGTAATACTCAGTAAAAGAAAAGTATAAAAAAGAATAAACTAGCTAGTAAGTACTTTATAAAATTGTATTTAAAGTCAGCTAAAAGTATGTTTTCTGATCTTTCTAAAATCCTATCATTACATTTTTTTATTATCTCATTTTTTTGCTCTTCAGTAAGTTTTCATTCATTTTCTGATCAATACTCTTGAATATAATAAGTATTTTGATAACTAGATAAATTATTACAATCATTTATTTCCCAAAAATAAAACTTATTAGCATGGTTTTCTGGTGTTATATTTCTCAAAACTAAAAGCTCTTTAGCTGTAAAGTAAGAAAAATATAAAAAACCTAGAAAACTTAAAAATATAAAAATATGCAAAATAAGATAAGTAATTTTATATTGTTTTTCGTTGTTCATAAAATTTAATTATTTAATAAAATTATTTAAATCATCTTCTAAATCATCCTCTTCATCATCAAATCAAAGTTCAAGTTTAGTACTTCACGGAAGAGCTTGTCACATAAGACTTTCAAGTTCTCAATACATACCAGTAACCGCAAAAGTAGCTCTTTCTAAATCCTTTTCTCTTCTTTTCCAATTTCTTTCCATAGCTCTTCTTTCAGCATCTATTCAAGATTTTAAGTTTGCAAATACATCAACCATCATATTTATCTTACTAGAAAACTCTTCACTAGTCAGATATCTATAAAGCATCTCCATTTTTGCATCTTTTCACTCTAGAGATTTCTCAACTTTTGATATAGATAGTAGTTTATCTCTAAGTAATGCTCAAACTGCTATAGCATACTCAGGAAGACAAACCATAACATCATCTATCATAGAAAAGTTTTTTACATCTTTTGGTAATACATTTGTAACTAAAACAGCCAAATTACCGTTTACTTTTAACTTATCTTCTTTTAGTTTCATAAGCCATGAGTCTTGCCAGGCTTTTGTATTTTTTGATTCCCAGACTATTATTCAGGCATTTAATCCTAGATTATTTTTTACAGTTTGTATAAGGTCTGCTCACTTTATACCTGTTGGTACATCTTCTATATTATCAATTGGGAAATTCTGCATCAGAGCATTTTTTAAATCATCTTCACTTATATCTCACTGTATTTGTTGACTTCACTGCTCTGCTTTTCTTTTTGCATCATCTAGTGATTTTTTCAGTTGTTCTTGTTGTTTTTGGTATTCTAGCTCTTTTTTTCTGAAATCTTCTTGGATTTTTTCCATTTTTTCATTCATCTCTTTTTGAGAGTTTTCTTTAAATCTATCTTCTATAGACTTTTCTATATTTTTTCTTTCTTCTAATAATTTTTTCTCCATTTCAAGTTCAAAGTTTTTTTCCTTATCTTCAAGTTCTCTTTTCATTTTTATAAACTCAAGCTCTTTTTTCTTTGACTCTTCTCTTTCTTTTTGTGCTTTTTCTAGTTGTGATTGCATATCTTTCATCTCTAGTTCCATATCTTTTTTTGCTTCTTGAGCTTTTTTTTCTGCATATTCAGCTGCTTTTTTTCTCATCTCAGCTGTTTTATCTTCTAACTCTTTTTCAAACTTTTGCCTTTCTTGCTCTTGCTCTTGTTTTAGTTTTTGCTCTTGCTCAGCAAGCATAGACTTATACCTTTCTTCCCCTATTTTATCTAAATCTATCTGTGTACTACAATTTGGACAAGTTATTTTTTGTGACATAT
>JAAZVM010000098.1 GCA_018623505.1 Patescibacteria group bacterium
ACTCAACATTTTCTCAATCAAAAATTACTTTATCTATAAGTAATTTACATAATTCAGCTTTAGTTTCATAATCAATATTATCTAAATTTTTATTTACAATATTAGATACATAACTAAAGTTATCAACTTTATCTTTTATTTGAATATTTCAATTTAATTCCTTTTCTAACACTAATATCTCACTTCTAATTTCCTTAATAACTTTGTTATTTTTTTCAATTTCATCTTGGATCATTGAAATATTTTCCTCATCTAATCAAGTGACTAATTTCAACAATCACTTAGAATTATTAGTTACTTTAGTTAGATTTTCGTTCAATATAGATATCTTTGTTCTAATCTCCTTTTCTTGATTTCTTCAAGATTCACTAATTTTTATAAGTTCTTTTTCTAGTATGTTAGGATTTTGTAATACTGATTTAAGTTTATCCCATACAACAGATTCAATTTTTAATGCTGATACACCTCTATATCAAATCTTATCAAAATTAGATATTTTTGATTTATTAACTGATAGTTTATAATTTTTAGTTCATTTAGTAGATTTATATCAAACATACTTATATCAAGTAAGTCAACATTGAATAAGTTTTGCTAACATATAAACTTCTCATTTTTTAGTATTCTTTTTAGAAAACTTAAGATTCTTATCTAGTGTTAATTTAGCTTTTTCAAACTCTTTATCTGATATAATTCTAGGTGATTTTCAAATAATCCATTCTGATTCAGGTCTTTCTATTCTTTTCTTAGTTACTTTATCAGTAGTATATCTATTTTGAATTAGTAATCATTTATAAATCTCATTTCTAAGTATTTTATGAACAATAGATCATTGCCATAAATTTTTATGAATAATTTTATTTTTTCTTCATTCTCATAATCATCATCTACTTCAAGAAGTTTCAATATTCATAGATGTTAATTTATCTCTGATTTGATTTACATTATATCAGTCCTTATTTAACATAGAGAATATCATTTTTATAACTTTTGCTTCATCTTTTTCTATTTCTAAGAATCAATCCTTATTTCTTCTGTATCAAAAAGGAGTATTACCTCTTCACCATTTTCAATCTTTCATACTAGCAAGTATTCAATTCGCAGTTCTTTCCTTTATTAATTCCCTTTCTAGTTCAGCAATAACTCACATCATTTGTAACATCATTTTTCAGAATGCTTGTGTTGTATCAAAAGGCTGAGTAACGGATATAAATCATACTCACATATTTTCTAAAGTTTCTACTCACTCTAAAAGAAATAATACTTTTCTAAAGAATCTATCTACTTTCCATACAAGAACAATATCAAATTCTTTATTTTTAGCTGATTGTAATAGTTTTTTTAATGCTGGTCTATCTGTTTTATCAGCTCAGCTTTTTCATTCATCAATAAAAATATGATTTTCATCTATTTGAAATCAATGAATCTTAGCATAATTTAATAATGCTTCTTTTTGAATATCTAAGCCATATCAGTTTATAACCTGTTCTTCGGTAGATACTCTTAAATAAAATGCAACTTTTTTCATAAAATAAAAGTTAAAGGTTAAAACAATTATACTTCCTAATAGAAATATACAATGTGAAATATTTTTTTATGACAAAAAAATGTTAAAAGTAAAGTTGTAATTACTACTATTTAATCTAAATTTAATATCTAATTAATATTATTTAATTATTAATTAAATAATTAAATAATATATGAAAAAATGTCTCTATTGTGCAGAAGAAATAAAGGATGAAGCTATAAAATGTAGATTTTGTTGAGAAATGCTGACTGAAGAAAAAGATTTAGAAAAAGCTAAAAAAATAAAAAATAATGAAAAAGAAGTTATTCTTTATAAAGCATATCCAAATCGGTCAAATTATATAGTACCTGTAATACTTATTCTAACTATATATTTAGCACCTATCTGAATATATTATATTTTCTATCATAAATTAAAAAAGATTGAGCTTACAAATAAAAAATTTACATATTCATATTGAATATTAAACAGAAAACAGCTTGATATAAAATTAGAAAAAATTGAAAGTGTTTGAATAAATAAAAATATATTAGATATGATTTTTGGAAGTGGTACTATTATTATAAGCTGAACTTGATGAAATAATGAACCAATACCATGAGTAGATAAACCAAATAATCTTTTATTAGCTGTAGAAAATAAAATTAAATAATTATAATTTTTTCTTCTAAATATAAGATTGAAATTAAATATTAATAATATTAGATATACAAAAAATGTATATAGTTCTTTAAAAAATAATATATTAACTAAAAACAAAATATGAATAAAATTATAACAAGAATTATGTAGATAGAAATTTATGTACAAAATAAGATTTTTTATAACTAACATTTAAGAAAAATGGAATTTGAATTATTATTTTTATTATCTCCAGCGTTTGCAATATTAATTATATCTTACGTTATTTATCTTAGCAACAATGATAAATTAAAAGAGATTGCTATAATTTCCAGTATAGCATCGTTAATAGTAACATTAATAATGTACTTTTACATTTACTAACATACACTAAATTCACTTCATTCACCAAGTGAATGAAAGGGAGATAGGAAAGAAAATGCAGGATACAAACGTATTCCTGCTCTTTTTTCTTTTCCTTTCTAATTCCCTTTCAATCCCAATTTTGTGAACGAAGTGAACAAGGTGCAGGATTAACCAGAATACTCTGAATAATCAAATGAATAATTTCAAAATTTATGACAATAATAAATATCAACAGTTCACTTTTCTAATTTAGGTTTTATGGTGTTTAAGCATTTACATCAATACATTATATAATTTTTTTTCATAATCTTATTAAGTTATTATAGAATACTCTTTATAAT
>JAAZVM010000010.1 GCA_018623505.1 Patescibacteria group bacterium
AAAGATTATTATAATCATAAGTAGAAGGAGAAGAGAAAAATCTAGGAGTAGTATCTATGCCCAAATCTGGTTGTATAAAGTCAAATGTTCTAAAGTTAAAGTACCCTAAATCTATAAAAAGTTTTCAAACCATATCTTTTTTTGTAATGAATTCAGATCTTCAAATACAGTTTGAAAAACACTCTCTAGAGTCTGTAGAATGATTTCTATTATCCCCCATTACAAAAAACTCTCAATCTCATAAAGTATAAGTATGTGCTGACTTACTAGGTCAAACAAAAGTATATCAATTATTTTCTGAGTTTAGATAATTTTCATCCAATTTAACGAAATCTGTTGTTTTTTCATTTTTTATAAAAACTTCTCATCACTCTATTTTTAAAGTATCTCAAGGAACTGCTATGATTCTTTTTAAGAAATACTTTTTATTTTCATTTACATTTGGTTTAAAGACTATTACATCTCATCTATCTGGATTTGATAATATATAACTCAGCCTATCTACAATTATAAATTCTCTATCAAAATAAGAGCTATACATAGACTGACCACTTATTTGAAAAGGCATTGCTATAAAAGTTCTTATAATCATCACGACTACTATTATAAAGATTAAATCTTTAAAAAAATCTAAAACTTCATTTTTTGTATTTTCTTTAGAATTTGATTCTATATTTTCATCTGAAATATTTAAATCATTTTCATTATTATTAACATTCATTAACTTTTATTTAATTATATTTTGAATAATTATATGTCTAAAAAAATAAAATCAATAAAAAGTACCCCTTAAGGGGTACTTTTTATTTATCATCATCAGTTTTTAACCAATCTGGTATTTTCATACCATCATCCCATAATTCACTTTCAGGATTATTGTTTGATTTTTTTTCTTCTTCTTTTTTAGTTTCTACTTTTTTAACTTCTGTTTTTTTATCTTCTTTAATATTTGAAGATTTTTTAACTTCTGTTTTATTTTTAGTACTTGTTTTTTTAGAAGTTTTTGATGTTGATTTTTTTTCGGTAGTTTTTTTTGAAGAATCAGTATTTTTTTCAGACTCATTAGCATCAACTTTTAACCAATCTGGTATATCATCTCATAAAGGAACTTTTTCTTCAGAATCTAAGCTAGTTAAATTATCTAAATCATCTTTTGTAAAGTCTTCTGGTAAAATATCTTTACTATTAACATCATTTTTAGATTCTTTTTTAACTTCTTCTGCTTTTGGTGTTTCTTTCTTTTCTACTTTTTTTGGTTCTTCTTCAAATGTTCATTTTAACCAATCTGGAACTCATCCATCTTCTACTTTTAAGTCTTCTTTTGCTTCTTCATTTTTAGGTACTTCTTTTTTTTCTTCTACTTTTGGTGTTTCTTTCTTTTCTTCTTTTTTTGGTTCTTCTTCAAATGTTCATTTTAACCAATCTGGAACTCATCCATCTTCTACTTTTAAGTCTTCCTTTGCTTCTTCCTTTTTAGGTGCTTCTTTCTTTTCTTCTTCTTTTTTAATTTCTTCTACTTTTGGTGCTTCTTTGTTTTCTTCTTTTTTTGGTTCTTCATCAAATGTTCATTTTAACCAGTCTGGAACTCATCCATCTTCTACTATTAAGTCTTCTTTTACTTCTTCCTTTTTAGATGTTTCTTTTTTCACCTCTTCTTTCTTAACTTCTTCTACTTTTGGTGATTCTTGTTTAATTTCTTCAAAACTACTATTCATAGAAAGTATATCATCATTTCAAGAATCTAATTCTATATCTAAATCAGAATCTTTTAAGCCTGTATTTTGAGTTTTATTTCAAGAAGTTTTATCAGTAACAAATTCAGAAAAAGACTTATTTTTATCTTTATTTGCAACTATATAAAAAACATAAAACAATCCAATTAATCAAGATAATATCAAAATTATATAGAATATGAATTTAAGTATAGATATAATAACATCTATAAATCATCCTTCATCATCTACTCATTCTTGAGGCTCATTTATAACTTCTTGCTTATCTTCTTCTGGTATTTTAGATACTGAACCGTAAACCAAGGTTTTTAAAATAGCCTTAAAATCAGTTTTTTGTTTAGATGTCATAACTTCATCTGACTCTATATTTTTCAATATTTGAGTTCAAAGTTCTCTATTTTCATCTATATTTGTATTATTTGATATAACTTCTAATTTTGAAACTAAAGCTTCTTTACAAGTTTTTCATTCTTCTACTTCAGTTTCTCAGTTACAAGCTATAGAATCAGGAATAAGATTTTTTAATGCAGTAAAAGCTATAGCTTTTTCAGATTTATCGTTTTCTCATTCAACCAATAATCATTCTAAAATGTCAATAATTTCAGTTCATCATGCAATTTCAGAATCATAAATATAACCTTCAAATTCTAGGATTATATTTGTTTTTTCTCTATCATCATACCATTCTTCTATAAGTTTTTGAACATACATAGTTCATTTTAACTTATGTTCTTTAGGGAAAGATGATACTTTTTCTTTTAGTTTTTCTAATTTCAATTTAGTAGATTCAGATAATCAATCTGTTTTAATAGAGTCTAAATCTATATTTTCTTCTTCTAGATAATTTTTTATAACCGTAATATCTTTTGATCATAAAACATTTCAAGAATTATCCAAAGTGTAAACTCTAATAGTTTGATTTTTAAAATTATTTAAATCTATTTTTATAGCAGAACCAGAAGTATAAGAATTTTGAGAAGCATTATCTTTATCGTCATCATTTCATCAATTTAAATCTGAATCGATTGATAAATCAAAGTCAGCAACATAATTTGATATACTTTCGTCCGAAGAAGCTATATAAAGATATAAATCATCTTCCTTTTCTATAGAAATAATTCCATTTTCTATACTATAATTTGATAAAACAGGAAAATCATCTTTTTTAACATTTATATAGTTAGAATAATCTTTAACGACTTTTTTAACTATTTCTTTTGTTTTTGTTCATTCAGTTATTTTTAATCTAACTAAGTGAACACTTTTTCAATCAGTATATGTATGTTTTACAGTTTCTGAACTATCATACATATTTCAATCTCATAAATCCCAAAAAACTTCATAATTTGATCAAATACTTTTATCCATTAAAATTACATCATTTCAAACTGAAACAAAATCAAAATCAGGAGTAAGAGTATTTTCTACATTTATTTTAATTGTTTTTGTGTTTGAGTATCATTTATGTTTTACTTTTACTTTGGCATTTATTTCTCATGATTGTTTATATGAAAATGTAGCTACATTTGTATCAGTTTTTGTATCATAAAAACCATCTCAATCAAAATCCCAAGAATACTCAGAACTTTTATTTAAACTATATCATAAAATATTTTCTACGTTTACAGTAAAAGTAACTTCATCACCTAGTCATATAGAATTATCATCGACTTTTAAATCTATTAACGGAGTATTTATATTATCACCAACAAGAGGTATAGAGTATTTTGAGTCCTTTAAATCTCAAGTATTAAATCTTTCTCAATTATTATCTTTCATAACAACTGCAAAGAAATATTCTCAAGCTATATTTGGAAGAACAAATGAAGTTGAGTTTCATCTAGTTGCTCTAAAATCTTGTGGACTTGGGTCTAAGTCAGTATAATAATACCATAAATATGATTGTATAACTCAGTCTAAATCTTTAGCTCATAATGCTGTTACATTTACGATAACAGGATCACTATCTAAATCATTTACATCAATATCAAGTGATGAAAAAACTGGTTTAAGATTTTTTACAAAAATATTTATTTCTTCACTATCTTGTTTGCCATTTTTTATACTTTTTACTGTAAGTTTTACTTTTGAACAACCAAGTTCATCAAACCTTTTAGTTACATCTCTACTATCATATAAATCATTATTTATTTTCCATGAATATGTAAGACCTGTACTTTTTCAAGTTATATCTATACTTTCTTCTCAACTAAGAGTAAAAGAATCTACCCTATTAACAACATATGCTCATTCTCAATTACAAGCATTTGCATCAAATGATACATTACCGCTTTGATTTTCTAAATTTATATAAGCATATGGAGTATCTGTCTCTCATATATACACTTTTTTTGAAAATGAATTTTCATTATCATTTTCATCTATTACTTTTAGTTTTACTTGATATACTCATGACTCTTTAAATGAGTGTGAGATTTTTTCACTAGTTCATCACTCTATGTTACCATCTCAAAAATCCCATTCAAAATATTTTGCATATTGAGAATCAGCTACAAATTGTAAGTTTTTATTTATTTGACTTACTCTTGGGTAAGGATAAAAATCTAATGATAAAAGAGACTTAATATTTACTTTTTCTGAAACTTGAGCAGACATATCATCTGGATCTGTTACATATAAAGTAACACTATGATCAGATATATCATTAAAAGTATAATAACCATTTGAACCGTTATAATTTGGGTTATCTAGACTAACTCTAGCACCATTTATTTCCCAATCAAATCTAAGATTTCACTCATCAGTAAAATCTGGATCATAAGAAGAAGTGGCATCTAAAAATACAGTATTTGGTTTATTTGATTGTGGGATACTATATACAAATTTAGCAACTGGTTCTCTTGAGTTTATATAAATAACTTTTGTATCTACATCTCTTTCACCAGAAGGTTCTGTAACTTCTAATTTTACATTATAAGATCATTTATCATTGAAAGTATATGTAAAAGTAGAATTATTTTTTGAAAAAACTTCTTTATCATTTTTTAAATCTATGATTTTCCATACATACTTAAGATTATCATAAGAACCTGAAGGATTTGCTGTAAATGTGAATTTATCCCCCATAAATCATTGGTCTTTATTGTAACCTATTGTTGCAATTGGATTATTTATTTTTAGTAAAAATTTTCTTTCTACAGATTTTCATTCATTTGTAGTAAGTTTTAGCTTTACAGTATATTCTCACTCTTTTACATATTTAACTCTTTCTAAGTTTGGGTCTCAGTTATATCTTTTTGTTATACCATTACCGAAATCCCATTCTGTTCTTACAAATTTTGAAGAAGAAGTTGGACTTGAACTAGTAGCATCAAACAATAAACCATAAGAAGACTCTTCTGGAGTAAACTTTAACTCATCTTTTTCACCAAGTCTTTGAGAATTAACTTTTAGAATCATAGAAGCTATTTTTTCTTTAACTACTATGTTTCTTTTTAGTGTTAGAGGTAATACATCTGTATTTCCTAATGAATTTTTATGATTTGAAGTTACATCTAAAAACACTGTATGTGTACCTTCTTCTTTAAATACGTAACTAAAACCTATTCTATTTGCTAAAACTTTTCTCTTTCAACCTTCACTTACCCACCAAGTATAATTATAATTTTCTAATTTTGTACCAGTTGGATCAACTACATTTGCTCTAAAACTTACAGTAAGTGGTGCATTACCTTCTGAAGGAGCAACATCAATACTTCATTTTATTTTTTGTATATTTACATTATCCAAATATGATTGAATTTTTGATGTAATATCTTCAAAATATGAGCTATTTTCAGGGTATTTTAAACCTCTTTCAATAGAAGATTTAAGCTCTACATACAAGTTTTTGTTGGCCAAAGTTTGTGGAAGATAATTAAATCATTCTTTTGCATACCTCAATATATTATTAGCTTCTTGTGTACTTATCTTACCATCAACTGAAAACTTATGTTTTAAGTCGATAAACTCTTGAGTAATAATATATTGATAAATACCATAACTCCCCTTATAATTTTGAAGCTCAACTTGTGACATAGTTGTATAATCGATTTCATCATCAGCTGAAAAAGCATTATCACAATAGCTTATAGTAAGGAAAAATAAAGCAGTTATATGTAATATTTTCTTAAACATTTTCAAAAATTAGCAAATAGTTATTTAAAATATACTAACATAATAAAAAATCACAGGCAAAAATTGGCTATGTAATTTTAAGAATTTTAACTTGACTATTTTTAAGTTTTATTTAACTAGAGATATACGACATATATACTTTTTTATATTTTTATTTGCAAAAAATAGTATGTATAATATAATAAAATAGCTTTAAACGGCTTTTTTATATAGTAACGACACGATTATGGATTTAAACAAGGCACAAATTATTGGTAGAATAACTCAAGACTTAGAGTTAAAGCAAACTCCAAATGGTCAAAATGTAGTAAGTTTTTCTGTTGCTACAAACAGAAACTGGACTGACCAAAGTGGTATGAAACAAGAACAAGTAGAGTTTCACAACGTAGTATTATGGTGAAAACTAGCTGAAATAGCTCACGAATATATGTGAAAATGAAGAAAAGTATTTATAGAATGAAGACTTCAAACTAGAAACTGGGAGGCTCAAGATTGAACAAAGAGATATAAAACTGAGATAGTTTGAGAAAATATGATTATGCTGGATTGAAAAAATGAAGGATGATCTGAAAACTCATATACAAGCAGCTGAGAATATAACTCTTCTCCAGCAGTTAAAAAAGCAGTTCCAAAACAAGAAGAAGAAATATCTATAGACGATATACCGTTTTAATAAAAAAGAAACCCCCGGCAATGCCGGGGGTTTTATTATGCGTACCTCCTTAATACGCGTATTAATCTAAGCCCTCCAATAAATCTTGAAGAAGATCATCAAGATCGGCAAGACTCTTGGATTTAAACTCAAAAACAGATTTATCGGGGGACAATTCATTCCCCTGATAATCAGTGATTGAGTTAACAGTAAGTCTTACGAAAACATATTCACTTTGAAGTCCGTAGACATCAAAGTAAATATTATTTTGATCTGAGGGAAAATATTGTTCCTCAAACGAAAATTCATGATAAAGCTCGCCGTCTACAAATATTTCAACTTTATAGCTGATATACTTGTCATCGGTATTAGGACAATAGAATTGAACTCGTCCGTAATAATTGTAGCTTTCGTTATACCATGAACCGAGAACCGGGTTTGAATCCAGGAAACAAGCTCCATCTTCAGGTTTAACAGAAACAAGCTCAACCTCTTCAAACTCAGTTAAATCGATATCAAGCTCCGCCAATATAAGAGACTCAAAGTCTGATGATGAAACATCGTAACAGACTGTTGAATCATTCTCATAAATCAAACAAACTTGCTTAATAGAAGAGCCACCTACATGAAGATATGTGGATACATTGGAATACCCAGATTGTTGCCAATATATGGAAACCTTTCTTTTATAGCCACCTTCCAAAACATAATAAATCTCTTTTGGAAACACACCGATATCTTCATAAAAAAGATATGACCTAATATTAATGCCTGAGTAAGGAAAGTTCTTGCCAAGCTCATACGAAGTATCTTCCTGGACTTCTATCTTTTTGACAAAGCTAGAAGCTACATGCTCACCCCATTGATCAAGAAGTATAGTTTTAATTTCATAATGTCCTTGAGGCAGATACAATTGAAACTCCTCATGATACCCTTTAAATAAAGGATTACAAGAATCCCAACTATAATCAATTATAAGACAGATTTCTACCGCCTGATCCATAACATCGTCATATGTGATGGATTGAGCTGATACAGATCCTTCTTGAGTCAGTCCACTATAAGGATAGAATGTAACATTGTATCCCTCAGGATTTCCCACTACAGGAGCCTCTTCAGTAACAGGTACTTCTCGAGCCAATTCAGGCTCGGAAGAAGAGTTCCCTCCTTCCCCACCGCAAGCGGTAAGAAAAAGAGAAAAAAAGATACAGAGATAGCTTAAAAATTTCATAACTGTACTCCTTGTACATTTTGGTTTTGGCAAAATTGCCGTCAGAAAATTTAGAGCAAAAAAATTTTAACTAATCTTATATATTTGTCAATAGTATTTTTTATTATAACTCTTATAATTATTCAACTTTACAAAAACTGCTTTTTATATAAAATCTAGCAGTATTTTTTAAATATTAACTTTAAGTAAAAAATGGATTTATACAGCATATTATCTGTAGAAAAATCAGCATCAAAAGATGAAATAAAAAAAGCATATAGAAAACTTGCTATGCAATATCACCCTGATAGAAATGCTTGAAACAAGGAAGCAGAAGAAAAGTTTAAACAAATAAATCAAGCATACGAAGTACTTTGAGATGATGAAAAAAGAAGACAATACGATACTTTTTGAACTACAAACTGATGATGAAATCCGTTTTGATGATGAGCAGGATGATTTGATGTAGATTTATGAGATATATTTGAGTCATTTTTTGGAGGAGGTTTTTCAGGATGATCATCTAGAAAAAGAAAAACAGAGTTTAGATGAGAAGACCTAGAATACAGGATAAAAGTAGACCTAAAAACAAGTATATATGGTTGAAAAGAAACTATAAGCTTCAATAAAAAAGCAAAATGTGAAGCTTGCAACTGAGAAGGTTGAAAAGAAAAAACAACGTGTTGAACTTGTAATGGAAGATGACAAGTTACAAAAACTACTCAAAGTATGTTTGGCATGATTCAACAAACTGTTGTTTGTGATAACTGCGGCTGAAGTTGAGAAACATTTAAAGAAAAATGTGGAACATGTCACTGAGAAAAAAGAAATGTAACAAAGCATAAAATAGACCTAGATATACCTGCTTGAATAGACTCATGAATGGTTATAAAAATGACTTGAGAATGAAATGATGGAGTTTGAACTAGTGCAAAGTGAGATTTATACATCAAGTTTGAAATAGAATCTGAAGAAAAATGATTAAAAAGAGACTGATATGATTTGTTTTATGATTTAGAAATAGAAGTAGTAGAGGCTGTACTTTGAACAACAAAAGAAATAAACATACCGATAATTTGAAAAAGAAAAGTAGAGATAAAATCATGAAGTGAGCATTGAAATATAATAAAAATAAAATGAGACTGAGTAAAAAACATAAATAGCGAAGAAAAATGAGATTTATACATAGAACTAAGCTTAAAAATACCTAAAAAACTTTCTAAAACAGAAAGAGAACTTTATGAAAAAATAGCCAAAGAAAAAAAGATAAATGTAAATAAATGATGAGTTTTTGAAAAACTTTTCGGATAAAAAAATGCTCCTAAGAATTTTTAGGAGCTTTATTTTTTAAAAGTAAAAAATGAACAAGCAAAAAATTATATCTAGCATTTTTATAATATTTTTTTTATTGATAGTTTCATATTTCAAAGCTTGAGATTATTATGAAAACATAAAAGAAAAAAAAGAATTAAAAAACCAAATAGAATATGTAGAAAAATCTATTTTAAATTTTGATATATCAAAAATAGAAGAATTAGAAGATGTAGAGTTATACTATACTCCATATACTGATTTGATTGATAAAATAACTGAAAAAATAGATAAATCAGAAGATAAAGTATACATAGAAGTTTATATGTTTACAGAAAAAAGAATAAAAAACTCAGTTATAAATGCTAAAAAAAGATGAGTAGATGTAAAAGTTATACTAGAAAAAGACCCTTATATGGCATATAGTATAAATGATAAATTTTTTGATGAGTTCATAAAAAATAATATTGAAGTTGTTTGGTCTGACCCTGGTGACTATTCTTTCAATCATTCAAAATTTATGATAATTGATGAATTATCAATAATATCAACATGAAACCTTAGCTACTCTACATTTACAAAAAACAGAGATTTTTTTGTATTTACAAATGATAAAAAAATAAATGAAAAACTAGTTAAACTATTTAACTACGATTATGCTTGAGAAAAGATAGATATTTATAGTGAAAATATAGTATTATCACCTAACTACTCTAGATTTAAAATAGAAAAATTAATTGATTCAGCTGAAAAAGAACTAAAAATTTATATACAGTATTTTGCAGACGAAGAAATAACAAAAAAGATAATAGAAAGAAAAAAAGAATGAATAGATATAAAAATAATACTAGCGGAAACAGCAAAAGATGATGATGAAACAAAAAGATTAATAGAAAATTGAGTAGAGGTATATTTTATGGAAAAATATAAAATGCACTCAAAAGTAATATTGGCTGACGAAAAAACACTTTTTGTATGAAGTGTAAACTTTTCTGAAAACTCTTTTGATAGAAATAGAGAGCTTGGATTATTGATAAAAAACAAAAGTACCATAGATAAATTTTTAAATATTTTTAATAAAGACTTTATCAAATAAAACCTTTACAATTAGCTTATTTAAATATAATAAATAGGAATAATTTTTAATTAAAAAATAGTGTTTTGAGTTAAAAATATAATACTTAGTTTTTTTTCAATTATATTAATATTTTTTATATCATATTATAGTTTTTGAATTCAAGCTGTTAAAAATTTAG
>JAAZVM010000099.1 GCA_018623505.1 Patescibacteria group bacterium
TAAAAGAAAAACTAAATACTTTAAGAAATAATAATTAAAAAAATGTCTAATAAAATATATTTAACTCAAGAGTGATTAGAAAAATTACAAAATGAGCTAGAAACATTGAAAACAGTAAAAAGAGTTGAAATAGCAGAAAAACTAAAAGAAGCTATTTCGTTTTGAGATCTTTCTGAAAACTCTGAGTATGAAGATGCAAGAAATGAACAAGCACAAGTTGAGCTTAGAATTTCTGATTTAGAAGAACAACTAAAAAATGTTGAAATTATAGAAGAAGGAAATGATAAATGAGAAAAAGTAAGTATGTGATCAGTAGTTGAAATAAAATCTACATCATCTAAAGAAATAGAAACATTAAAAATAGTAGGTTCTACAGAATCAAATATTTTAGCAGAAACTCCTACTATATCAAATGAATCACCAGTTTGACAAGCTCTACTTTGAAGTAAAAAATGAGATAAAGTTAAGGTTAAAGCAATGTCAGGTACTTTTGAATATGAAATAGTAAATATAAAATAATCTTAAATAAATGGAAAATACTTTTAATTATTTTTATAATAATCTAATTTTAATACCAGCAATGACTTTTGTTATAACTGTTTTTTTAAAATGATTATTTTTTAAGTTAAAAAGTTGAAAAGTAGATGTTTCAATTGCATTATGAAGTTGAGGTATGCCATCAGTTCATTCATCTGTTGTAGTTTCATTAGCTACTGCAATAGCTATAAAATATTGAGTTTCATCTGATTTTTTTGCTATATCTATGGCATTTACGGTTATTATAATATATGATGCTATAAATGTAAGATATGAAGCATGACAACATGCTATAGCAATAAATGAATCTCTTTGACATAAAAAATTTAAAGAATCTCTTTGACATCTTCCAAGTGAAGCTTTTGCTTGAAGTTTACTTTGAATATTAATTTCCGTAGCAATTTATTATATATAAAAAAACTAAATCATTATGATTTAGTTTTTTTATTTTATTCAACAGTTACACTTTTTGCTAAGTTTTGAGGTTTATCTATATCTCTATTTAGATTTTTAGCAACTTCAACTGCAAATATCCATAATGGAATTAGCGGTAAAAAGGGAGTTAATATAGTATGTGATTTAGGTATTTCAATTATATCATCATATATATCTTTTATATCGTCTCAGGCAGTTATTACTCATAAAACTATACCATCTCTTGCTTTTATTTCTTTTATGTTAGAAATAGTTTTTTCTCTTTGAATTCATTTTGGATTTATAGCTATAACAGGAAAATTAGGTCATACTAATGCTAAAGGTCAGTGTTTTAACTCTCAAGTAGAGTAACTCTCTGCATGTACATAACTTAGTTCTTTTATCTTTAAAGAACATTCGCAAGCTGTTCAATAAACTAAATTTCTACCTAAATAGAAGAAATTATTATATTTACTATATTTGTCAGCTAATTTTTTATATTGATTTTTCTTTTCTAGTAATCACTCAAATTTTTTATCTAAATCTCATAATGCAGTAATTATTTCTTTAGCTGTATTTATTTGTAATTCTTTTTTTATTCAAAATGATAATGACATCAGTATTAGAACTGCTAATTGAGATATTATATTTTTTGTAGATGCTACTCATATTTCTACTCATGAATGAGTATATAATCACATATCACACATTCTAGCTATAGTTGATCATACCACATTAACTATACCAAAAGTCATACATCATTTTTCTTTTACCATTCTTACTGATTCTCTCACATCTGCAGTTTCTCATGATTGAGACATAAAAACATAAAGAGTTTTTTTGTTTGGTATAAATTTTTCATATAAAAATTCACTAGAAACTCTAACTTCTGTTTTTATTCATGCTAATTCCTCAAACCAAGATTTTCAAACTACTCATGCAAAATAACTAGAACCAGATGCTATTATCTCGATATTTTCTATTTCTTTTTCATTTAATTTTTCTAATGTGTCATTAGTAATTGTTTTTGTTTCAAAATTTATTCTTCAATTAAGAGCATTTCTAATTACATTTGGTATTTCATTTATTTCTTTTTCAGTATAAGTTTCAAATTTTCATTTATCTGCTAATCCTAGATCCTCAGTTATCTCTTCAGTTTCTTTATCAATTTTTTTTCAATATGAAAAAATATTATATTTTCAATTTTTTATAATTACTGTTTCATTATCATCAAGTGATATAAACTCATTTGCTACTTTTGAAAGAGCATTTATATCACTTGAAAGAAAAATACTTTCTTCTCAAACTCATACGATCATTGGACTTCAAAGTTTTGCTCATATAAGCACATCAGGATTTTCCTTATCTATAACAGCTATAGAATATGCTCATACTAATTTTTTTATAACTTTTTCAACAGTTGAAACTATATCTCAATCAAATAATTTTTCTAATAATTTTGCTATTACCTCAGTATCTGTTTCACCATAAAAATTATATTTTTTTTGTAGTTCATTTTTTAGATTCATATAGTTTTCTATAATACCATTGTGAACTACATAAAATCTATTATTTTCACTATAGTGAGGATGTGTATTTTCTATTGTAACTTTACCATGAGTTGCCCATCTAGTGTGTGCTATTCAAGAAGTATATTTTTTATCAGATTTTAATTTTTTTTCTACTTCATTAGCTAGGTTAGAAACTTTTCATATAGCTTTTTCTATAAAAAAATCTCATGAATTATTTACTCAAAAAACTCAAGCACTATCATATCATCTATATTCTAATTTTCTAAGTCATTCTACTAGTAAAGGGATAGAATTATTTTTTCAATTATAAGCAAAAATTCA
>JAAZVM010000100.1 GCA_018623505.1 Patescibacteria group bacterium
ACATCATAAGTAATCATGGAAATATAAAATCTATATAATTTACTCATTCTATTATACTTATCTTATCTCATATAAATTTTCAAAATATAAGTAAGTATAAAACTACAGTTATTACTGGTGGTATAATTGTCTGTTTCCAAACTCTTAGAAATCTAAGAGTTTCTTTTTCTATAAGTGTTATTAGGTCTCTCATTTTATTTTTTAATTATTTTCATAAATAGTGCTTCTAGTCTATTGGTTTTGTTTCTAAAGCTGGTTATGGTTATATCTTTTTTATCAAATTCTCTAAAAACTTCATTTATACTATCTTCTATTTTTATAGTAAGTTCAAAATCATTTTCATCTATTTCTTTTAAAGAGTATTTTCTTATAAAGTCTTTTTCAAGATTTTGATATCAATTTTTAGATGTAAATATAAATGATTCTTCATTTGTTTTACTTAAAAGCTTTTTTACACTAGTATTTTCTATTATCTTTCATTTATCAAGTATAGCTACATTTTTACATAGCTCTTCAACTTCTTCTAAATAGTGAGTTGTAAGTATGATAGTCATACCACTTTTGTTAAGCTCTTTTATAAATTCCCACATAGATTTTCTAAGGTCCACATCAACTCATGCAGTTGGTTCGTCCAAAATCAAAACTTCTGGATTATGTACAAGAGCTCTTACTATCATAAGTCTTCTTTTCATTCCTCAACTTAGTTCTTTTGCTTTTGCATTTCTTTTTTCCCAAAGTCATAGTTTTTTTAGTAGTTCTTCTGTTTTTTGTTTAGCCTTTTCTTTATCTATACCGTAGTATCCGGCTTGTATAACTGGTATATCTTTTACTTTTGCAAACACATCAAAGTTAAACTCTTGAGGTACTACTCAGATTTTTTTTCTAGCACTTGAAAAATCATTATCTATATCTATTCATCATACTTTTACTTTTCAGGAAGTCTTTTTAACTAGATTTGTTAATATATTTATAGTTGTAGTTTTACCTGCCCCATTATGTCATAAAAGTGCAAAAAAATCTCCTTTTTTTATTTCTAAATCTATACCCTTTAAAACTTTTTTTCAGCTATATTCTTTTATAAGTCACTTTATTTCTATTATATTTTCCATATATTTATTTTATTTACTATATTTTCTATAGTAAATAAAAATACTTATAAAGCAATTAATTATTTTGATATTTTTTCAATTTTTGTATTATTTAAAAGTTATTATTAATTTTTTGTTATGAGTTTACAAAAAACTGCTACTGTAGTCTCTAGTATAGTTGCTTTTACTCTTATGATTATAAAATTTACTATATGAATAATTTCAGGTTCTATAGCTGTTTTATCAAGTGCAATCGATTCTCTTTTAGATATGTTTGTTTCTATATTTAACTATATTGCAGTACATAATTCTGAAAAAAACCCTGATAAAAAATTTAATTATGGTAGATGAAAAATAGAAGCTATGGCTTCACTTTTTGAATGAATTATCATAACATTATCTTGATTATATATAATTTATGAATCTATAAATAAAATAATTAATAATGAGTCTGTTTCTTATGTTGGTATTACAGTAATTGTTATGATTATTTCTGTTATATTTACTTGAGGACTTGTTTATTTTTTATGAATTGTTGCAAAAAAAACTGATAATCTTGTAATTAAGTCTGACTCACTACATTATAAAACAGATTTATATACAAATGTTGGTATATTAGCTTGATTAGCAATAATTCATTTTACTTGATTTTATTTGGTAGATTCTCTTATCTGACTTTGAATAGGTATATATATAATTTATTCTGCATCAGAGTTAGTTAGAAAATGATTTCTTTTGCTTTTAGATATATCATTATCTAATGATGAAGTAAATAAAATAAAAGAAATAATAAATTCTGAAAAAATGGTAAAAAGTTACCATGAACTTAGAACTAGAAAATCTTGAAATATAAAATTTGTACAAGTTCATCTTGTATTTAACCATGATATTAAACTTATAGATGCTCATAGAGTTTCTGACCATGTAGAACATAAAATAGCAAAACTTGATGATAAATATGAGCGGAAAGTTTTGGTTCATATGGACCCATACGATGATGATTTATGATATTAAAATTTGTATAATTACTTGCAAAAATTATAAAATAATATAAAATATTAGCACATAAAAAACTTATGTGCTATTTTTATTTAAATTTTTAACCTTTTAAAAATATGTCAAAACATAATTTTGAAGCAGAAACTTGAAGAGTATTGGAATTATTAACTCATAGTATTTATTCTAATAAAGAGATATTTTTAAGAGAATTAATTTCAAATTCTTCAGATGCTATAGATAAGGCAAGATTAAAGTCACTTACTGATACTACTTTTCTATGAGATGATGCTGAGTTTAAGATAACTGTAGAGTCTGATGAAACTACTAAAACTATTTCTATAAAAGATAATGGTATAGGAATGACATCAGAAGAAATGCAAAATCATCTATGAACAATTGCAAAATCTGGTACAAAAGAATTTATAGAAAAACTTGAAAAAGCAAAAGAAGATTGAGCTCACAACTTAATAGGTCAATTTTGAGTATGATTTTATTCAAGTTTTATGGTTGCTGATAAGGTTGAAGTTATATCAAAATCGGGACTTGATCCAAAAGTTCATAAATGGACTTCAGATGGTAAATCTAGTTATGAACTAGAAGAATTAGATGAAAATGATCATACTAGATGAACAACTATAATATTACATATTAATGAAGCTAATTCTGAACTTTTAAAAGATTGGAAAATAAGAGAACTTATCAAAAAGTACTCAAAC
>JAAZVM010000101.1 GCA_018623505.1 Patescibacteria group bacterium
TATAATAAATCATTTAAACTGATAAAGATTGGTTTAATAGTTTTTGTCTTTTCAGTGACTTCATAAATTATATTTTTATCATTATTTTTTTTAATTATATATCAAAAATTTTCAAATTCTTTCAGTCTATCAGATAAAACTTTACCAGTTAATCATGGTATTGATTTTTTTATATCTTTAAATCTAGATTTTCATTCAGAGATATGAAATAAAATAGCTAATGACCATCTTTTTCAAAAAGTATTCATAAGTCACTTAACTTTACATCAATACATTTTTGTACAAGAATCTGCAGTTAGTATACTATTGGTAACCATATATGCTTTAAAATAAAAAATAAATATATAAAGTTACTATACTTTTAAAATATAAATATACAAAATGAATACATTAATAATTTCAGCCAATCCTTCTAGTAAATGATTTACTCATGAAATAACAAAAGAAATAGTAAAAATCAAAAAAACAAAAAAAGAATGTATAGAAGTAATCGACCTATATAATACTGAACTAAAACAAGATTTTTTGAAATATGAAAATAAACAAGAAATAAGAAGAGAAAACATAAAAGATAAAACAACTTTAATAATACAAGAAAAAATAAAAAACTCAGAAGAGTTAATTTTTATATTCCCTATATGGTGGTGAGATATGCCAGCTATAATGAAAAATTTTTTCGAATCAAATTTTGGTCCTTGATTATGATTCGAATATAAAAAAATATGAAAAGAATACAAAAAAATATGACTACTAAATTGAAAAAAATACAGAATAATTGCAACTTGTTGAGAAAATGCATTAATATATAAATTATTAATTCCTATCAGATTAATATGGAAACTAAACAGAACATGATTTTGTGGAATGAAAGAATTAAGTTTTCATATATTTTGAAATATGGATAGAAGCTTTGTAAATAAAGAAAAGTATATAAAAACTATAAAAAATATTAATTTTTAATTGACATTTCAAAATTAAAAATAGAATAATATAACTTAAGAAAGGAAGGAATCTCGGAAATGAAGTCTTTATTAATACTATTTTTTATAGTATGTGCCATCCCTAAAATTGAGGGAAAACAAGTTAATATAGAGGGCTTCCAGCCATCTGCTGCGGACAAAATTATTATTGATTGGGATAAACCACCAACCTAAAAATATGATTTGCAACTCCACTTTACCCGCTATGCGGGTTTTTTTATTTAATTAAATCTAATATAAATCATAATCAATTTTATCTAAAATGATTTCTTCTATATTTCAAGCTCATACAAATCAATTCTGTATTAAAAATGATTCTATTTTTTTATCAAATCAAGTTATTATAAATAATCATATAAACAAAAATATATATCATAAAATTTTTTTAAATTTTGATTTTGGATCAGAAATTCATCTAAGCTTACTTGTAAACTTTTGTCATAGAAATGCTATTAATAAAAGTATGAATGCAAGTCAAAGTACATAAAATATTAAGTTCAATAATCAAAATAAAAAACTAGCTGGTAATATAACAGCAAGAATAATAGCATAAGTAGGGCTACAGCTACTAAAAACAGGTCAAAGAGAAATACCAATAAGGCTATATCAAATTACTCATTTCTTATTTGAACTTATATTTAATGCTTTATTTGATTTATCACTAAATGACAACTTTGTAGATATTTTTTTCCATAAATTTGGAAATATAGTCATAAAACCAAATAATAAAATAATAAGTCCTGAAATGCTAGTTAATACTATTGTATCAAAACCTATAAAAAAAGTTGTAGCCTTAAGTAATATAGAAAATATAACAACAGATATACTTAATGAAATTATTATAACCAAAGGTCTGAAAATAGTTTTTTTCTCTCATAAAGAACTTCAAAGTATTATTGGTAAAAGTGGTAAAACACAAGGGGCAAGAACAGTAAGTATTCAAGATAAAAAAGAAACAAATAATATCATAATTTTAAAATTAAAAACTAAATCTAATAAACAAATAAAGTAATTGCTATTAAAATTTGTTTATTAGAACCAGCTTTTAAGCTGGAATTATTAATCTATTCTAGAAATTATATCGTCTAAATCTCTGGCAGAGACCCATTTTTTAATCATATTTCAATCACTATCTACTTGAACAAATGTTGTTTGAGTAGTTACTCAATAAACTTTTTTTAATTCAGTACTATTATCAAAATCAACCTTTAAAATTGTTAAATCACTAGGAATTGAATCATTTTTTATTTTATTATCAATAGATACACATGCAGGACACCAATCAGCATGAAAAAACAAAACTATATCACCTTCTGCTGACATTAAAGAATCTTTACTATAATCTAAGTATAAACCTTCTGAGTTCATTGAATCAATAGTTTTTTCATCTGTAACAATAATCTCTTTATCAATCATATCAGAAGAAGCTTTAGAAATTTCTGAAAGAATTTCTTCTAAATTGCTAGATCAAATCCATTTCTTAATCATATTTCATTCATTATCTATTTGAACTATAGTACTATGCATTTGTACCTCATACATCTCTTTTAAGTCCTGGCTATTATCATAGTCAACTTTAAGTATAGTTAAATTATCTGGTATATCAGAAGAAATTAACATAGAATCAAGTTTAGCACATTTTGGACACCAAGATGCATGAAAAAATAATAATATATCTCATTGAGAACTCATTACAGCATCTTTACTATATTCTTTATAATTAGAGTTACTCATATTAATACTTTTATTTTCTTCTTGAATTTTAATAGAAGATTCTTTTTTTCAAGATTCAATGATTTTATCACTACAAGA
>JAAZVM010000102.1 GCA_018623505.1 Patescibacteria group bacterium
ATATACATAATATATATACAAATATTTTAATATATCAATTTTTATTTTTTATATATTTAGATATATTATGTTTATTATGAATAATTAATAAATATGAGGTTAGATATTTACTTGCAAAATATAAAAAATATTTCAAGGAATAAATCACAAGCTATAATCAAAGCTTGAAATGTGAAAGTTAATTCAAAAGTTGTAACAAAATCAGGTTTTGAGATAAGTGAAAAAGATAATATAGAGATTGAGGAACTTGATGAGACTAAATACGTTGCTAGAAGTGCCATTAAACTCAAGTGATATCTAGAAATCAATAAAAAGTATATAGTTTGATTTAATTGTCTTGATATATGAAGTAGTACAGGTTGATTTTGTCAGATATTACTTGAAAATGATGTAAAAAGTGTAATAGCAGTTGATGTATGAACAAACCAGTTACATGAATCATTAAGAGATAATAAAAAAATAATAGTAAAGGAAAAAACTGATATAAGAAAACTAGAAAAACTAGAAAACATAGACCTTATAACTTGTGATGTAAGTTTTATAAGCCTTTCTATGATTATAGATAGTATAATTAATCAAATGAATTCTAATACTATTGCTATACTTCTATTTAAACCACAGTTTGAAGTTTGAAATAAGTATATAAATAAAAAGTGAGTAGTTAAAGATGAAAAACACTCTAAAAAATCATTAGATGATTTTTTAGAGTTATGTAAATTAAAATGACTGAAAATAAAAAAAGTAGATAATTCTACTTTGACTTGAGAAAATTGAAATAAAGAAATATTTATAGAAATGAAAAAGGCCGCTTAGCAGCCTTTTTTTCTTACCTGATTAGTTGGGGGTAATATAATATCTCCACGGTCCCGTTAGGAAGCTCAAATTCAGCGGTAAAATCTCCTTCTTTGGTAATATATTCCTCAATTTTTTGAGGAAAATTTAGGTATTTTGAGCATTGGTACTCTAAGGTATCATACCAGTCACTGACTGATATGGGAAGCTCATCGGAATCTCCCTCGTCTTGATCAGTGTTACCTGATACAGCATCTATTATCATTAAAAATAGATTAGCTATAAATTTCATAATAAAACTCCTTTTTCATTTTAATTTGTTTGTGTTTGATTTATTTTTAATCATTTTAATAATTAAGTCAATTTTTTATTGATTTTATACTACTTTTATATAAAATCTGCTCAGTAATTTTTAAATAAAATAAATGAATCAAACTTGAATAAAGAAAAATGATATACTAGAAAATATACTTATAGAAAAACTAGTTTTTTGATGAAAAGGTTTTGCTAGATTATCTCATGAAAATCCAGATTTAGATGGTAGAATTATATTTGTAACATGATGAGCTATACCATGAACAGTAGCTAACTTAAGAGTTTTAAAAAAGAAGAAAGCATTTCTAGAAACTCAAATAGTAGATATAGTTAAAAAATCAGATATCGAAGTGGAAAACAAGGATAATTTATATGGTATGTCTGGTTGATGGAAGTGGATAAATATACCTTATAAAAATCAACTTGAAATTAAACAAGAACAAGTTCTTGAAAGCTTAAATAATATAACTAAAAAATTTGGTGATATAAATGTACTTCCAATAGAATGATCACCAATAGTAAATTGATATAGAAATAAAATAGAATTTAGTTTTGGTAAATACATAAGTCATAAATTTTGAGTAGAAGAGCATTTTAATGTATGATTTCATAAGCAATGAGAATTTTCAAAAGTAGAAGACTTTGATTGAGCTCCACTTATAGATGAAATACAAAATGAGATTTTTAGAAAAATAAAATCGTTCTCTAAAACTATAGGTTTACCAGTTTATGATCAAATGAAACAAAACTGATTTTTTAGACATTTACTTATTAGAAAAACTCATTTCACAAATGAGATGATGATACTGTTAAGCTTTAATCCAGAATACTTTGATGATAAACCTAAGCTAAATAAATCAGAGAAACTAACTCTAATCAAAGATTTTTTTATAGATCTTTCAAATGAATACGAAGTTATAAAATCTATTTACTTTTCATATAACGTAAACAAATCAGATACTTGTATTTGAGATTTAGAACTTATATACTGAAAAGATACTATTACAGAAAAACTTCTTGATTTAGAGTTCAATATCTCCCCTACTTCGTTTTTTCAAACAAATAGTTCTTGAGCTGAAAAACTTTATAGTATGGTTCTTGACTTTGCTGATAAAGAAAACTTATCAAATCAAACAGTGTTAGATTTATATGGATGAACAGGTACTATATGAATGATTTTTGCAAAAGCTTGAGCTAGAGATGTAACATCAGTTGAACTAGTATCTTCAGCTAGTAAAGACTGACAAGAAAATGCAAAAAGAAACTCTGTTGATAATATGACATTTGTAAATGCTAAAGTCGAAGATTTTTTAGATACTTATATAAACGATTGAAAAAAAGCTGATTTACTTGTAATAGATCCACCAAGAGCATGAATGCATCCAAATGCACTTCCAAATATCTTAAAATTTCAAACTAATCAAATGATATATGTAAGTTGTAATCCTACAACTTTAGCTCGTGATTTAGAATATATACTAGAAAATAGTAATTATGAAATAGAAAAGCTCCAAGCTATGGATATGTTTCCACATACATCTCACATAGAAACAATAGTGAGTTTAAAGTTAAAATCATAATATTTGATTAGATATAAAAATTATGGTAAAATATATTATATAAATATTTTTTACCTTTTTTTTATGA
>JAAZVM010000103.1 GCA_018623505.1 Patescibacteria group bacterium
AAAATACACGAAATATACCAACAATTGTAACTGCAAATGCTGAATATAATCAAATTGATAAAAAGTGAAGAGCCCAAAAACTAGTTGAAACAATTATAATTTGCAATGCTTTCCTATCATTTTTTTGAGTAAATCAAAAAAATGCAACTATCATTGCAATGATTCAAAAAGTTTGTCATATCGGATTATTTATTATACTTTCTATAAATGACATAAATAATTTTAAATTTAATACTTATATATTAAACTACATTATTTATATTATGTTAAAATTATATTTACTTAATTATTATATTTTTAATAATCTTTACTTTATATAAAAAATATATAAACTCATTTCACTAATTAGGGGCAACAAATAGTTGTTCCTTTTTAAATAATAAATTATTAAAACATATAAATAATGCTTTTATTATCATATCTAAAAAAGAAAGGTATTTTTGATGAACTTAAAGATAAAAATCAAGTTAAAACAGATTTATTATCAGGTTTAACAGTAGCTTTAGCACTTGTTCCTGAGGCTATAGCTTTTTCATTTGTTGCTTGAGTTAATCCTATGATAGGTCTACATGCAGCTTTTATAGTCGGTTTAATTACTTCTATATTTGGTGGTAGGCCAGGTATGATAAGTGGTGCTACTTGAGCTATGGCTGTAGTAATGACTTCACTAGTTGCCACTCATTGAGTAGAGTATTTATTTGTTTCTCTAATATGAGTATGAATATTGCAAATATTATTTTGATTATTTGGTTTATGAAAATTAGTTAGACTTATACCACATCCTGTTATGTTAGGTTTTGTAAATGGTTTAGCAATTATTATATTTTTAGCTCAAATATGACAATTTAAAGTAGCTTGAGAATGGCTTTGATGAATAGAAATTATAATTATGATATTGTTAACATTGACAACTATGTCAATAATGTATTTTCTACCTAAAATCACAAAGTCAGTTCCTTCTTGATTAGTAGCAATAGTTTTTGTAACTTTATTAGTTCTTTTTATTCCTTGATTGGAAGATACTAGAACAGTTGCAAGTTATTTATCTGAGAATGGTTATAAAGATTTAGTATGAACATTTCCAAGCTTTCATATGCCTGTTATTGATAAACCATTTTTAGAAATTTTATATATAGTAGCCCCATATTCTTTAGTTTTAGCAATTATTGGTCTTACAGAATCACTTATGACTCTTACTCTTATAGATGAAATTACTCAAACAAGAGGTAGATGAAATAAAGAAGCTATTTGACAAGGTTTAGCAAATACAACTTGTGGGTTTTTCTCAGCTATGTGATGATGTGCTATGATATGACAATCAATGATTAATATCACAAGTTGAGCTAGATGAAGGATTTCAGGTATTTCAGCTTCAATATTTTTAATATTTTTAATAGTTTTTGCTACATCTTTCATTTCTATTATACCATTAGCTGCTTTAGTTTGATTGATGTTTATGGTTGTAATAGGTACTTTTGCATGGCCTACAATAAAAATGCTAAATAAAATACCTAAAAGTGATGCTTTTGTAATAATTGCCGTAACTACAATTACTGTTGTTACTTGAGACTTGGCAATTGCTGTTGTATCATGAGTTATTATTTCATCATTAGTATTTGCATGGGAAAAAGCTGAAGATATAAGAGCTAATAAAATAATTGATGAAAATATAACCTATTATAATTTAGAATGACCATTATTTTTTGGTAGTATTACCAAATTTAAAACACTTTTTGATTTGAATAATGATACAAAAGAAGTTATTATAGATTTTGCTAAATCAAGGGTTATGGACCATTCAGCTATTGAAGCAATAGATTCTTTAAGTGAAAAATATGAGAAATCATGAAAAAAGCTTCACTTGAAGCACCTTTCTGAAGACTGCAAGAAACTTATAAAAAATGCTGAAAAAATAATAGATGTAAATGTAATTGAAGATCCAAAATATAGAGTTGCAGATGATAAATTATCTTAAAATAATAACAATAGATTATGAAAAATATATTGATTGTTTCGGCTGTTTCTCAAGAATTAAAAGCTATTAAAGAAAAAATAAAAGAATTAAATATATCGTGATTTAAAATTAGTTACTTTTCTACATGAATAGGTAACTATAATATGATTTTAAATCTGACAAGGTTTTTGGAAAACAATGATTTTGATTTTGTTGTTAATATATGAGTTTGTTGATACAAATCAGAATATATAAAGTCTTTTCAAGTTTCTAGAGTTTTAAATCTATCAAATAATAAAGAATTAATAATTCCATATATAATAGATTTTTTAGAACTTAGAAGTATAGCAAGTAGTGAAAATATAATTTATGATTGAAAAAAAATATTAGATGAAAGTTTTGTAGATATGGAATCATATGGATTTGAATTGGTTTGTGATAATTTTAAAATTCCTAGATTACTTTTAAAAGTTCCAGTTGATAAAATATGAATAGAAACTAAAGATTTTGAATTTGAAAAAGCAAAAAAATTACTAAAAGATAATATTAATTATAATCTTTTATTTGAAAAAATTGATTCATATTTATCAAAAATAGAGAAAAATGATGACTTAGATATATATTTTAAAAACTATAATTTTACTTTTTCGGAAAAAGAAATTTTCAAAAAGTATTACTATAGATATAAATCATTAGTTGGAAATGACTTTGATAAATATTTCGAAAAAAATAAATTAGAAGTTAAAAAAACATTTTTAAATAATCTATGATTA
>JAAZVM010000104.1 GCA_018623505.1 Patescibacteria group bacterium
ATTTTTTCAAATGATGATTACGAGAGTATTATGATTTTGATTAATCAATTAGAAAGTATTTCTAAAAAATTATCAGATTCAGATAAGTTAATAAAAGAAAATATATTGTTTTTTATCAGAAGCTTTTTTACTGAATCTTCTGCGAATGAGATATATAAGTCTTTACCAAAAGAGTTTTTTGAAGATTTATATGTAATAGTTATAAAAATTATGTGACTATGAGATATAGAGTTAGATATTTTAAAAGAATGTAAATCTACTAATGATATTGTAGATAATATATTAAATGAATTAAAAATAGATAAAACATAAGTTTTATCTATTTTTAATATTATACTCTAGTATTATTTCCATCTGTTTCTACTTCAGCATCTTGTATATCATCATCTGATTTATTTTCTGCTTGTCATTCACTAGGGTTTGCTCCAGGTTGACTGTACATTTTTTGACCTACTTTCATAAGTTCATCTGTAAGTTCTTTAGTTGGAGTTTCTAGTTCTTCTTTACTTGAATCTGTTTTAGCTAAAGCTTCTTTTACTTTTGTTATTTTTTCTTCTATAGATTTTTTATCTTCTTCTGATAGTTTATCTTTGTTATCTGCTATCATTTTTTCTGCTTGAGAAACTGCTCAGTCAGCATTGTTTCTAGACTCTACTGATTCTTTTTTCTTTTTATCTTCTTCTTTTTTTGCTTCTGCTTCTTTTACAAGAGCATCAACTTCAGCTTCATCCATACCAGTTGACCCTTGGATAGTTATGTGTTGTTCTTTTCCTGTTCATTTATCTTTTGCTTTTACTTTTAGTACTCAGTTAGCATCTATATCAAAACTTACTTCTATTTGAGGAACTCATCTTGGAGCTGGAGCTATACCATCAAGTATAAATTTACCTAATGATTTATTGTCTGCAGCCATTTCTCTTTCTCATTGTAATACGTGGATTTCAACACTTGGTTGATTATCTACTGCTGTAGAAAAAGTTTCAGTTTTATTTGCAGGAATAGTAGTATTTCTATTTATCATAGCAGTCCTAATACCACCCATAGTTTCTATACCAAGAGTAAGAGGAGTTACATCAAGTAATAATACGTCAGTTACATCACCACCTATTATACCTGCTTGAACAGCAGCTCATAGAGCAACAGCTTCGTCTGGATTTATACCAGCATTTGGTTTTTTACCAAAAAATGCCTCTACTTTTGATACTACTAATGGTACTCTAGTTGAACCTCATACAAGTAATACTTGATCTAATTCACTTGCTGATAATCCAGCATCTTCAAGAACTTTTTTACAAGGAGTAAGACTTCTTTCTACTAAGTCACCGATAAGTTCTTCAAACTTATTTCTAGTTATAGTCATCATAAGGTTTTTAGGACCAGTTGAGTCTACAGTTATATATGGTAAGTTTATATCATATGAAGTAGTGCTTGAAAGTTCTTTTTTAGCTTTTTCTGCTTCATCTCTTACTCTTTGTAGAGCCATTGGGTCATTTCTCAAATCTATAGCTTGGTCTTTTTTGAATTCTTCGATTATATAATCAGTTATTTTTTTATCGAAATCATCTCAACCAAGGTGAGTATCACCATTTGTAGCTAGTACTTCAAAAGTACCTTCTTCAGATAGTTCTAGTATAGATATATCAAAAGTACCACCTCATAAATCGTAAACTGCAACTTTTTCATTTTTACCTTTACCTGCTCAGTATGATAGTGCAGCAGCTGTAGGTTCGTTTACTATTCTTTTTACTTCTAATCATGCGATTTTACCAGCATTTATAGTTGCTTGTCTTTGGTCATCGTTGAAATAAGCTGGTACAGTAATAACTGCTTCAGTTACTTTTTGACCTAAAAATTTTTCTGCATCTTCTTTGATTTTCATAAGCACATGTGCACCAATTTCTTCTGGTCTTACTTCTTTACCGTCAAATTTGATAAGAGCTTCACCATTTTTACCTTTTACTACTTCGTAAGGTACATTTTTGATTTCATCTTGTACTTCATCAAATTTTCTACCTATAAATCTTTTAGCTGAAAATATAGTTCCAGCAGGATTTGTAATAGCTTGTCTTTTAGCTGGTGTACCAACTATTATAGAACCATCTTTGTGTGCTACGATTGATGGAGTAGTTCTGTTTCATTCTGCATTTGCGATTACTTTAGCTTCTCAACCTTCCATAAAAGCTACACAAGAGTTTGTAGTTCATAAGTCTATTCAGATAATTTTTCACATATTCGAAAAAATTAAGTTTTAAATTTATTTATAAAGGTCATAGTTTATATGACTTGAGAGTATATTATCATTTTTTTTTATACTGTCAAAACTTTTTAGCACTTTTTTTACTTGTGTGCTAATTTTGATTTTAAGGTAGTTTAAAAGCGGTCAATTTGACCGCTTTCTTCAGCACCTCCTTATGCTGCAAGATTTTTTTGTTCGGAAATCCTTAATTTGATCAGCTTATCTGCCAGATCAGAAGTGGGGTGGTTTCCGAAATGTCTATGGTAACAACTCCAGCCTTTGAATTTTCCATAGACTCTTTCTATTATTTTTATATCTTCGGCAGTAATATAACGGATAGCCATAATTTTTTACCTGTCCTTTTCTATTTTTGTTTTTCCCTGTAAAACTCTGCCCAGGTAAAAATATTTATAACTAAAAAATACTATATTGCAAACTTTTTAATTAA
>JAAZVM010000011.1 GCA_018623505.1 Patescibacteria group bacterium
CTATGGTATACTTTTTAATCATATCAAGAAAAAATAACTATAAAATTTGCATTAAAAAAAATAATAATATATAATTAAACTATAAATTTAACAATATAACTATTATATAGTATGGAAACTTTGATAGAAGTAAATAAAAAAGATTTAAATGATGTAAGTGTATTTGAATTTTCTGGAGAATTAGATGAAACAAATGCAGATAAAACATTCAAATCTATATATGATGATATTTGAGATTTCAAAGACAAAAAAATTATCTTCAATTTAAGTGGATTAACATACTTAAATTCAAAATCTATTTGATATATTGCTGATGTTTTTTCAAATATAGAAGACAACAATGGTAAAATGGCAATTTCAAATTGTAATGATAGTGTTTTTGATATATTAGAACTTGTAGGTATCACTACAATTATTAACACTGTAAAAACAGAAGAAGAAGCAGCTGAACAAATGAAATAAAAAAATAGTCCTTTGGACTATTTTTTTATTTCACTAAATCTATTAAATCTTTTTTAAAACTCTCTAAACCAAATTCTTTAGCTCTATTTTCACACTCTTCCCTCATAATTATAGATTTTTCTGGAGTTAATAGATTTATAGCATTTATTATATCTTCTATTTTTGCTTCTTTATCTATTAGATAACCTGTTTTTCCATCTATAATTGTCTCTTTTAATCATCAATCATTTACTCATAAAACCGGTTTTCATGCAGCCATTGACTCTACAGGACTCATTCAAAAATCCTCATCAATTGGTATATAAATTGTAGCTATACTATTTCATATATAATCTGTAAAACCTATATTTCAAGGAAGAGTTTTGAAAACTATATTTTTACATCATGAAGCTAGTTCAAAAATCTTATCTTTTTGTGGATCGTTTTCTCCATAAATAACAACAAGCTTTTTTTCTGGCATTTTTTTGAAAGATTCCACAACTTTATCTACCCTTTTAGCATCTGATAATCTAGCGAAACTAAGATAATAATCTCAAGTAGAAATATACCTAAACTCCTCTAAATCTACTGGTGGATAAAGGACTTTTGAATCTAATCATATAAATTTTTTTATCCTTGCCTTAGTATTTTCAGAGTTTGTAAGTATAAGGTCCATTTTAGATAAATCTCTTTCATACATTTTTTTAAAAATGTAACAAGATACCTTAAAAGGCAATCTAAGTATAAATGGAACTTTTTTTACATATAATTCATGTAAATCATATATATATCTTGGTGGAGTATGACAATAATAGATTTTTTTAGTACTCTTTTTACAGTTTCTAACTGAGCTAATACTATCTCATGAAAATATAACAGTATCATAATCTTGTAAAAATTTTGTATTAAACAAAAATGCCCATTTTAACTTGAAATGCCTAAATCATTTTGCAAAAATCTCAGTTGATACACTTATCATTTTTCACTTAAATCATTCTTTTCTAAGATCAAAACTACCTTTACTAAAAAATCAAGAAGCCAAATCTGCATTTAAAGATTTAGCCATCATTAAAATTAACCTTTCTCATCATCATTTATAAAGAAAAGTATCGTGCATTATAATTATTTTTTTATCTTTCATTTTAGTTCTATTAGTTTATTCAATGCTTGTATTGGTGTTAGATTATTTAAATCAAGATTATTTATTTCGGATTCGACTTCACTATCCTTATATACTTCTTTTTCTATATACTCAACTCTAGTTTCACTTCAAAGAGTAAGTTGATTTCAAAAAACTCAAGAGTGTTCAATTTCAAGTTTTTTAAGCATTTTTTTTGCTTCAAGTATTGTATCTTCTGAAATTCAAGCTATTTTAGCTACTTCTAATCAAAATGATTTTTTAATTCATCAAGGTATTATTTTTCTAAGAAATACTAAATTTTCTGAATTTTCTCAGACAGCAACTGAAAAATTTGAAACTCATTTTAGAGATTTAGATTCATCTATAAGCTCATGATAGTGAGTTGCAAAAAGAGTTTTAGCTTTAATTTTATCATGATTATGTTTTAATATAGACCAGGCTAAACTCATACCATCATAAGTACTTGTTCATCTTCATACTTCATCAATTATTACAAAACTATTTTCAGTTGAATTATTAAGTATATTTGCTACCTCCTGCATCTCAACCATAAAAGTTGATTGACCTAAAAATAAATTATCATTGGCTCATATCCTAGAAAAAATCTTGTCTGTAAGTGGTATAACAGCTTTCTTAGCAGGTATGAAACATCACATATGTGACATAAGTATAATTAGAGCATTTTGTCTCAAAAAAGTAGATTTACCTCACATATTTGGTCAAGTGATTATATGAACATAATCACTATGAGACATATGTAAATCATTACTTATAAAATCTCAGACATTTTTTTCTATAATTGGATGTCTTCATCAAACTATATCTAAAGATTTTTTTTCTACTATTTCTGGTCTAGTATAATTATTATCATAAGATACTTGTGATAAAGAGCATATAAAATCTATATAAGCTGATTTATCTGAAACTTCTTTTATATCATTATATGATCATAAAACTTCCTCTCTTATTTCTTGGAAAAGTTCATATTCTATACTTGATTTTTCATTTTGTGCTTCCATAAATTTTTCTTCAAAATTTTTCAAATCAATAGTTATATATCTAGAAGCATTAAGCAAAGTTTGTTTATGTATAAAAGAATCTGGTATTTTTGAGATTTGTGATTTTGGTATTTCTATAAAATAACCTGAAGCATTTGTATACTTAATTTTTAAATTTGAAATTCAAGTTGAAACTGATAGATTATTTTGGTACTCAGCTAACCATTCATTTGAATTATTTATTATACTTCTAAATTCGTCTACTTTTTCACTATATCAATCAGCTATAATTTCTCAAGAAGTTATAGAATTTTCTGGATTTTCTTTTATAGAATTCTCAAGCAGTTCTATTATTTTTATTATTTCTTCCAAAAGAATATATTAATAATTAAGTTAAGTCAATGATAGTAATTATAAGCCTTTTGTAAAGAAATATTTACTTGAAAAATCTATTTTTATTCATAAAGTATTTACATAAAAAAAATAATAAGTAGATATGATAAAAATACATAAAAATGATTCTATAATTGATATAATTACAAAAATCAAAAACTCTAAAGACAAAGAAATTGTCTTGGAGTTTCCTTTTTGACATCCTGTTTTACACAATTTCACTTCATTAAAGATACTAAAAACAAAAGCTGAAAAAAAAGAGCTAATTATTATAACAAATGATAAAACTGCCAGAAAAATTTGAAAAACTTTATGAATAAAGTATTCAATTTCAACAAATCCAGATTTAATTGAACATAATTATTCTTTTTGGGAATACTTTTTATATACTTTTAAAAATTATTTTAGAGAAATAAAAGATTTATTTCTACAAAAAAACAATGAAGAATATATAAAAATATATAAAAAAAATTATAACAAATCAAAAATATGACTTTTTATTAGTTTTTTGCTTTTCTCTTTTGTGCTTTTGATATTTATATTTTACTTTGCAGTTAATAAAACTTATGTTTACATAACTCCTGAAATACAAGTAAAATCAAAGGCTAAAAATTTCATATTTAAAGAAATATGAGAAAATGAAACAATACTATGAGATAATGTGATTAAAGTAGAAAAAATAACTAAACTTGTTTATTTGGATAGCTTATTTGGATCTACTGGTATATCAGAAGAAACTCAATCAAATTCAAGATGAAAAGTAGTAATTTATAACAATTTTAACGAAGATATAGAGCTTCTAGCAAACTCTAGGATACAAGATGAAAACTGAACAGTATTCACTCTCGAGTGAAATGTAAAGATTCCTAAAGCATCTATAACATCAACATGAGCAGTTATTCCTTGAGAATATACTTGATTTGCTAAATCTACAGCAAAATCTATATGATGAGAAATAACTTGATCAAAGGCAAACATATGAAGCGGAACTTTTCTATACTTCCCTAAACTTGAATCTGACAAAGATAAACTTTACTGATACTCTTTGGATGACTTTAAATGAGCAGATGATAACTATGAAAGGTTTATAACTAGCCAAGATGTAGAAAATGCAAAATCGATACTTAGAGAAAAACTAGAAACAGAAAGTTTAAAACAATTAAAAGAAGAAATAAATGAAAAAAATCTAAATAGTGATATAAATCAAGAAATAATATGAATAAATTGAATAATAGAATACTCTAATTTCTCAGTAACTTGATTAAATAATATAAAACTATGAGATAAAAAAGATAGTTTTGAACTATGATGAAGCATAAGAATAACAAGTTATACTTACAATAAAGATTTTTTAATAAACAAATTAAAAAACTTTATAAAAGAAACTATCCTAGAAAATACTGAAGAGCTTTTAGAAATAGATGAAAGATCACTATTGGTAGTCTCACCAGCTTTGTATAAAGATACTAGTTATCCTTTTTATATGAAAGCAACAGTACAAATAAATGCTCTTTTTATGCATGATTTTGACAACATAAACAATAACTATCTATACAAGCTAAAAAATATGATTGCTTGAAAAGAAAAAGACGAAGCTGAAAAAATTCTTCTAAACAACAATACAATAAGTAATGCAGAAGTTAGTATAAGACCTTTTTTTATAGATAAAGTATCAAAGATAACTGAAAATATAGTTTTTAAAGTAGTTAAAAACTAAAAAAGATTAGATTTTAAAAATCTAATCTTTTTTTATTTTCTTCTTCAGTTTCATTTAAATCATCCTCCTCTATTTGAACCACCTCTAAATCATCCTCCTCTGCTTGAACCAGATCTAAATCATCCTCCTCCAGAATTACCATCTCTTTTAGCTTCTACTATAAGAGGTTTTCTAGGGTTTAAATCTTTGAATTTTTTCAATACAAAATCAGCATCATTATCAGATAAGTTTATAAATGAAAATTCTCTCATTATATCTATATTACCTACATCTCATAATTTAGAATCTGATTCTTTTTCTATGAATTGGATTAAACTTCATGGTGTAAATCAGTCTAATTTACCTTTTGCAACAAAAAGTCTTCTTTGTCCATCTACTCATGCAAAACCTCTTGATGATCTTTCATTTCTATCTCTAGAGTTTGAAAAATTTTCTTCTTTTAAATCACTATAGTGAGTAGAACAAAACTCTTTACCAAAACCTTCCTTTAAAACTGCAGCTAATACTTCTGATGCTTCTCCAGTTTCAAGTAAATCTTTTGCTAAATCTACATAATTTAGTTCATCTTTATTTTCTAAAAGAGCTTTAGTATTATCAATAAGTCTTTTCTTTTTAAATTCTATTACTTCTGATACTTCTGGAAGTTTCTCAACAGTTATAGTTTTTTTAATAGTTTTTTCAACCCAAGAAAGCATTCTAGAATCTTTTCTAGATACAAATGAAATAGCTTCTCATTTATTACCTGCTCTACCTGTTCTACCTATTCTATGAGTATAAGTTTCTGGATTATCTGGAAGAGAATAGTTAACTACATGTGTTAAATTATTTACATCTATACCTCTAGCTGCTACATCAGTTGCAACTAAAATTTTAATAGATCCATTTTTAAATCTAGCAAGAGTTTTTTCTCTCATTTTTTGATCTATATCTCAGTGAATTCATTCTACTTTATAACCTCTATTCATAAGTTTAGAAGCAACTTCATCAACATCAGCTTTAGTTCTACAGAAAAGTATACCATAAAAATCAAACTCTACTTCTATAACTCTACAAAGAGCTTCAAATTTATCTCATTCTCTTACTTTATAACATTTTTGTTCTATATTTGAATTTGTAAGTTCTTTTCTTTCTATAGTTACTTTATCGTGATCTTTTATATATTTGTGAACTATATCTTGTATACCTCTTGGCATAGTAGCTGAAAAAAGTAATACTTTCTTTTCTTTTGGAGTAAATTGTATGATTTCTTCTATCTCTTCTTTGAAACCTATGTTTAACATTTCATCAGCTTCATCAAGTACAAAGTATCTTAGTTTATCAATATTTAAAGTTTTTCTTTTTGATAAGTGGTCTATAACTCTACCTGGAGTACCTACAACTATTTGTGGATTTCTTTTTAATCCCATTAGTTCATCTCTAATATTTTGTCCACCGTATAACAGTTGGATTTTTGTATCACTATCAGCAAAACTTTTTAATTCGTCAGCAACTTGGATAGCAAGTTCTCTAGTAGGAGCTAAAACTAAAACTTGTATATCTTTTATACTTGAATCTAATCTATCTAAAACAGGTAAACCAAAAGCAGCAGTTTTACCTGTACCAGTTTGAGCTTGACCTATGATATCTTTATCACCATTTAAAAGTAGAGGTATAACTCATGCTTGAATTGCAGAAGGAAATTCATAACCTTTTGCTTTGATTTTTGATAACATTTTTTCTGATAAACCTAGATCTGAAAATTTGATTTTATCACTAGTATCATTTGCATCTATTTTTTTTGTTATTTCTGTCATGTATAGAAATTAATTAATTAAAACAATTAAAAAAAGAAGAGCACGCAATAGCAAGTTCTTCTTTTTTAAAAGAGAACTCAAACAAATCCATTTTTTATCGATTTTATTACGCTATATTTCAAGCTAACTCAATCAATTTTTTCCCTAAAAAATGAGTTTACTTGAAGTCCTTATTTTTTTAACAGCCGAAGTATATGAATTAAATAAATAAAAGCAAATTATTTTTTATAATAAATATAGTTTTTGACTTTTTAAAATAAATAATTATATATAATATGTTTTTGACTTGTATATAGGATTATGTAATGAATAAAAAAGTAATTTCAATGCAATTAAAACAAAACCACAAAAAAGGAGAATTAACTAAGGAGCAAAAACAAAAAATATATAAAAATTTTAAATCAAGAGTTAATAAAAAATCAAAGCATAGATACTTTGACGAAGATGAAGAACCAATCCTTCTGAGGATTTATATGATAGGTAGTATTTTCAATGCTACTCAAGAGTACCTCGTAGTATTTGGTTCTTTCGAAGTTATCGTAAAAGATGAAAAAGAAATAGGTTTCAAAGCTGAAATCAGGACAATTGATGACGAATACTGGATTTTAACTGTATATAAAGAAAAATTCAGAGCAAATATACAAAAAAAATAAAAAGGCAGGAGAAAAAGAAGTTAGTTTTACTAACTTCTTTTTTGAAAAAAAATAATAAATATGTTAAAATAAAGAAAATATAAATAAAAATAAAAATATGCCTGGTTTTGAAAATTGATGAAATTACGATGATACTATAAATGATTTAGCAAATATCCCTTTATCAACAGAAATAAGTTGAGAAAATCAAGAATTACCTTGAATAAATTTTGAAGTAGGTGAAGTTCAAGGTGAAGCTAGAGAGTGACTAGGAGGTTTATCTGAAGAACTATATGCAACTGCTTTATCAGAAACTATGTATGAGTATTGTTGAATATCTGAAAACTCTACTTGATTTAGCGATAATTGTACAAGATGATTTATAGATGAGCTTATAGTTTCATCTGGTGAATCAATTGAAATGCTGATAAAAAATCCATCAATGATAGCTGAAGTTATAAGTCAAATATTTAGTTGGGAAACTCTTAAAATGGTTGCTGATGAATATAAACAATCAATACTAACTCTTATTAACTTTTGAGATAGTGATGCATATGAAATCTGAAAAAGTATAGCAATTTTATTAGCATCTATATCTTGAGTATGAGCTATTGCAAAACTATGACTAAAGGCATGAAAAAAAGCAGTAAATAAAGTAGCAAGCTGAGCTACAGACATGAAACACAATCTAAGTTTAGCTAGAGATTTATATATACCAGATGCTGATCTAAATGCAAAAACTTTTAATGCTTTTGATAACAACTATGCTTTTGAATGAATATCTGATTTAGCTCCTGAAAGTAGAGACTTAGTTACAAGTAATAAAAAATCTATATGAGAATTAGTTAATTGATGAGATATATACAGTAAAATTCCAAAAACTGAAAGAGTAGATGCTTTGAGAGATTTAGTTTGAGATATATCATGAAAACCTTCAGAAGATATAGTAAAACAATTAAGTGGAATCATGAGAAATGATGCTGATAGGATAGCAATGACCGAAGATTTATTCAATGCAAAATGATTATCTAATTTAAGCAGTGAACAATTAAGATGAGTAGTTGATGTTCATAATAATGCTGAAGGAACCATGTTTAATCTAACTTTTTGAGAAACTAGATATAGATTTGAAAAACTTAAAGAGTTATGATTAAGTAGAGAACAAATAAATGTAGTACTAGACTATGGTATTTGTGGAAACTTAAGTAAGTTTGCAGATGTAACAGATTTAAAAAGCTTAAGAAAGGCTGTTGCAGAACATACAAATAGCTTAGATCTCAATGCACTGAAAGAATTAAGAGCTATAACAAACAGAATACCTATCGATAGTGATGATAAAAGATTTATAACATGAAATCAAGAATGGTTAGATAATAGAATTAAAGTACTGGAGTCAGTAACAGATCCAAAAATAATAAGTAAAAGATTCCCAGACACAAACAACATATGAAAATTTTTACCTGAAAGTATAGATAATAAAACTTTATCATCATTAGATGAGTTAATTAAAAAGTTAAAAACTTGAAATAATCCAGATTTAACTTGAATTAGTAATTCTTTAAAAATTATAGGTATAGACAATATTAAACCTAGTGATTTTTTAAGATTTTCAACAAATAGTAAAGAAATACAAAGTCAATTATATGATATTGCTATGAAAACAAAAACTGAAGCAGTTAAGAGAATAAATGCTCAAAATGCATAAAAAAGTGATAAACATATCACTTTTTTATTTCTTTTTCTTAAGAAACTCTTAAAATAGAAACATAGTATATTTTAGTAAGATAATAAAATATATATGAACAACAACAATCATTGATTTAAGCATAATACTATTGAATGATTTTTTGATTTAGTTTTTGTATGACTTTTTATACAACTAAATAATTTTTTGATAAACAATTTCTCATTTTTTAATTTTTATGTCTACTCAATAGTACTTTTAGGTATTTATTGGATTTGGATTTGATATACTGTATATCATGAAAGACTATATCATATGCTAGATAATTTTGAGAAAAAAACTATTTTCCTCAAAATAATAGTACTTTGATTTATATGAGTAGCTATCCCCTGAATAACTTTAGATACAACTACTGGATTTATAGTACTTTTTATACTTGCTAGATTACTTTTACTTATGCTTCGGCATAGAGTGTATAAAACTCAAAAAAAGTTTAAACCATTAGCTAAGGAATACATATATGGCTATAGTATATGAATATGATTTTTAGTATTAAGTTTCTTTTGAGAAAATTTAATACAACAAGTAATTTTATGGACATGTGCTATATTTGTAGATATTTTTACTTCTATGATAGCAGAAAAAAGAAGAAAAAATCATCAAAACTTATATACTCATCACTATTTTGAAAGATTTTCGCTTCTGACACTTATAGCTCTTTGAGAAACAATTATAATAATACTTAAATATAGTTATAACCTAGATCTTACTGAGGCAACAAACATACTATGAACTTTAGTACTTTTTTATATTATTTATTGGATTTATAGAAAGTATTTTGAAGAGTTTTATGAAGCTAAAATGACTTATGATATACAAAAAATACATGCCTATAATTACCTGCATTTTATAATTATTTACTCTATACTTCTAGTTTCTGTATGATTTAGCCTTATAATAAA
>JAAZVM010000105.1 GCA_018623505.1 Patescibacteria group bacterium
AAAATCTTTGTTAATACAATTTGAAAGGTTAAATTTACATTTATCCTTTTATTTTGATTATTAATTTCTTTTTTAATGGATAATAAATGATATTTTCATGAATTATCAAATCCATCACATCCTATAATAAATTAAAAAGTCTTGTAAAATTACAAGACTTTTTATAATAAATATAATACTTAATAAAAATAAAATGTGCTAAATCATCTTGCAATAATAATGGACTGAAATCGTAGATGGGCAAAAGAAAAACTTCTTCCATCAGTAATGTGACATAAAGCTTGAGCTGAAAATGTAAAAAAGATTATTAAATTATCAATTGATAATAATATCTCTTATCTTACATTATGGGCTTTATCAACTGATAATTTGAATAAAAGATGAGATGAGGAGGTTAAATGAATTATTAAACTTATAAATTCTATAGAGAATTATTTATGAGATTTTTTAAAAAATGATATAAAATTTGAAACTATTTGAAATCTAGATTTACTGCCTATAGAATCTAAAAATATACTTTTATCTATAAAAGAAAGAACAAAAAATAACACAAATCTAACTTTAACCATTTGACTTTGATATGGTGGTCAAGATGAATTAGTTAGAGCAGTTAAGTTAATAGTTTCTGATTGAGTAAAATTAGAGGATATTGATAAAAATTTAATTAAGTCATACCTAGATACAAGATTTTTACCAAATCCAGATGTTATTGTGAGAACATGATGAGACATAAGACATAGTTGATTTTTACTTTTTGATAGTGAATATAGTGAGTATTATTTTACTGAAAAAAAATGGCCAGAATTTGATGAGTCTGAATTTTTAAAAGCCATTGATTTCTTTAATAAATCAAAGAGAAATTTTTGAAAATAATTTTTAATCATAATTTTATGTTACCAGTTTGGTATGATGAATATAAAACATTTATAGATAAGTCTGTTGATATATATATAAAATCTTTTTTAAATAAAGAGTTAAATATAAACTTAGATAATTTTAAAGAAGCGGTTATTTATTCAACTATTGGTTGAAAAAGACTTAGAAGTATACTCGCTTTAGAGTTTTATCTTATTTTCACTTGAAAAAAGTTATCTGATATAAAAATAGATGATAATATAGTAAAACTTTTTGTGGCTATAGAATTTTTACATAGTTATAGTTTGGTTCATGATGATTTACCATGTATGGATAATGATGAACTAAGAAGATGACAACTTACAACTTGGAAAAAGTTTTGAGAAACTGATGCTACTTTAGTTTGAGATTTGTTAAACAGTCTTGCTTCTGAGTTAATAGGGGAGATATGATTAGTTGAAATTCATAATCATTTTTCAAAAGCTATATGAATTTCTTGAATGCTTTGAGGTCAAGTTTTAGATATATATTATGAAAATAATCCTTTATCTGTTAATCTTGATAGATTAATAGAAACTCATAACAAGAAAACTGGAGCACTTATAGATACTAGTATAGTTTCTGCAATTTTTTTAGCAAAGAGTGAATCAATAGAATTTATCGAAAATCATGATAATCTAAATGAATTTATAATTAATTATAGTGATTTTGGTTATGATTTATGACTTGCTTTCCAGATAAAAGATGATTTACTTGATGTAGAAGGGAGTTATATAGAAACAGGTAAATCTGTATGATCTTGAGAAAAAAAATGATTTATTCATTTGTTATGACTAGAAGAATCAAAGCATTATCTAAATAAAGTTTTAGATAGATGTTTTAGTTATTCTGAAAAACTCAATAGTGAAAAGATTGATTATTTGATAAAGTATATAGCTACAAGAAAAAAATAATTTGACTCTTAATATATTTATTTTATTATACTAAAAATTATTTTTTTAATATACTTTATGAAAATAGATAATACTGTAAAAATAAGAGAAGGTGAATTTACACCTGAAGAAACCAAAGAAAAGGTTTTAAAATTTTTGGAAGATGAATTATCAAATCTTATAGAATCTGAAGAATTTAATAGTCTTATTTCATCATTAAAACAATCTGATAGTCATATTTCATCATTAAAACAATGTAATAGCTTAATAGATCAAATCAGAAAAATAAACAGATATGAAGAATTGCAGTTAATTTTTTGATGATATAAAAATACTCATTTAATTCTTTTTATAAATTTATTATTTAGTCCAAACTTAGAATATAGAACAGTGAAACTTTTAGATTGATCTTCATTTCTAATTGAAAAGTATGAAGAATATATTAAAAATAATTGATTCCCATGATTCAGTTTTAAAGATATTTTTAAATCAAATAGCTGAGTCGAAGTTCTTTCTTGTTCTTCTCAATCTGTTATTGATGAAAAAAGTGAAAGTGTTTCATGATTAATTAATCAAAGTTTATTTTTTAATGATTCTAGTTTTTATTCTTATTTTTTAAGGTTAAAATTTCCAACTGATAGTATTAGAGATGATTTATTGGATTTTTTTAGAAAATTAGCATGAAATATTAATTTGGATGAATTGGTTTTATCATATGAAGAAAGTTTTTTTAAATCATTTCAAGAATTAGTGAATAATGAAATTCCTGTAAGAAATATAAAAATGTTATTTGAAAAATTTTGATTTGAAAAATCTATTATTCTTATATCAGAATTTTGAAAAGATTTAATTGATTGATTTAAAACAGAAGATTGAGTAAAAAAGATA
>JAAZVM010000106.1 GCA_018623505.1 Patescibacteria group bacterium
ATTGTATTCTACAACTGTAGAAGCTGTTCTAAAAGTAGACCTAAGATTACTAGATGTACTATCATCTAAATAACACTCTTTTTTTCATGCAAATGCATTTTTTACAGAAGTATCTTCTGAAGATAAGGCAACTATTTTTCAATCAATATCATAACAAGAATCACTTTCATCTAACTGATCAGATTTACCTATTTGAAAATATCTTAAATTTTCTAAGTTATATAAACCACTTTCCTCTTCAGAATTTTTAAGCACATAATGATCACTTCCATAAACAGTTTTATTTTCTCATATAGAGTTTCTAGTAGCTATAGATCAGTAAATAAGTAATTGATTTTTTAAGCTAGAAGAATTGGTAACCACCCTATATCAACTATTACTCACAGGTCTTCATCTAAAATATGTAGTATAATTATATGGTTGAAAATTTAAGATACTTCACTCAGAAATTATAACTGCATCGATATTTGTAACACTTGGGTCAATATATACGTTTCAACCATTTTTTCTTTTATTTAAATCCCTTTGTACAACTATAACTAATAAACTATTTTTATCTTTATTATAAATGTCTGATTTGATATATAGGTTTCATCATTTTACTATTAGGTTTTTTTGTCAAGAAACTTCTATACCATTTGTGTTTTCAAGAGTTAAAATCTTTCATTTATTCTCTAGGTTTGAAGCTGTATAATCTTCCGTTCATGAGTAATCATATAGTGTAAACTCTTTACTAAAAGAGTTTAAGGTAGTTAAACTTTTTTCCCAAGTTAATCAGTTTGTATATTTTACTATATTTTTTGATAGATTTCTCATAAGTAGAGCATATCAAGAAGCATCGTATCAACCACCATAGTCAAGTCCATTTACACTATTTGCTTTTTGTTGATTATCACTTCATCAAGTAAACTCATTACTTATATTGATTTCATTATTTGTCATACCATCAAATGCAAACCTATTATCTGAAAAAAGTATCCTATCATCTAAAGTTACTTCATTTCAATTGTTATCAACTACAGTTATTTCATCATAATTAACAGTTCAATCATTTATAGTAATACTTTCAAATCATATATCTGAGTCAGTTTTTGTAAGTTCAATATTTATTAGTCAAGAATCTGGACATAGATAACTATCAGGGTATATTATACTATATCATTTTCACCAGTCATTATTATGAAAATCATAACCTGTAGTTCAAAAATTATAAGTAGGTTCATTTCAACAACTAGAATCTCAGATATTATATAAATAAATAGTTCAACTATTTGTGAAAGTTCAATAAACATCAGAAACTAAAGTACCTGATGAAACATACATTCTTTTCCCCTCATCTTTATACATAGTAGAGTTTTTAGGAACTATGTTTGCATCTAAAGTTATAGATACACTTGAACTATCATTTGAAACATCAAATCTTGAGCTTCAGTTATAAATTATTCAAGCATAACTTACTCAAAAAAAGTATAAACTCACTAAAAATATAAATACAATTTTTCTCATAAAAAAAAATTAAAAATGTAAGAATAAATTCACTATATTTATTTTATCATTTTTAATTTTTTGATGCAAATATTATAAGCTTTTTACATAAGTAACTGCCTCTTCTGTTTTATTTGAGTAAGAAAGTGCATAAAAAGGTATATTATAAACATTACATAGTATCATACTATGAAGTCTCATAGATATACAAAAATCTATATCTTTATCAGTATAAACTTCATATGTTTCTTTCATATCTTCTTTTAGAAAAACTCAATCTTTTACAAAGGTTTTGAGATAATCATAATCATTTGCTACAGAGTCTGTTTTATGAAAACTATGTGGAAGCAATACAACTTTTGCTCACATGCTAAGCAAAGTATGGATTAATTGATTTATTTTTCACTCTTCCAATCTATCTGAAAGTTTTGACTTTTCAAACATATATCAGTACCTAAGAGAAAGTCATACATTTTTATCTTTCAAATCAAAGATAGATAGAAAACTCATATCAAACTCATAAGAGCTATTAAATCAAACTATTGAAGATTTTTTTTCTAGTATTCATTTATCAAAAAATACAGGATCGATTTCTACATTAGAATTAATTCCGTTTTCTAGTAAAAGATTATAACTTTGGTTGTCTCTAACAGATATATTATTTGCTTTTTTAAATATCCTTTTAAGTTTATTTAGGTTATTTTCATTTTTTATATCAACTGAAACTCTAAAAAAATCATACTTTTTTCTAAAAAAATCAAAAGTTTTCACTCTAAAAAGCCATGAATCAAGAGGAGATTTATTTACTTGTATTTCATTATCATAGATAATTCATCATCATCAGATTATTATAAGATCAGACCTAGAGCTATGATGTAAAAATGATATATATGAAATTATATTTTTAAATATATTTAATGGATTTCTTACTCAAATTGGAAAATAGTTTTTATAAAAAACATTATCCTTTTTGAAAAATGGATTTTTTTTATCATAACTAAAAACTATAAATTTTGTATCTTTTCAGTATTTTTCTTCTAGTATATTGATTTGATTTTTAAGTATTAGTTCATCTCATAAATTTTGTGATCAAATACTTGCAAATATGCTTATAAGCATAAATAAAAAAGTTAAATTTAAAACAAAAAGATTATAATAAAAAAGCAAAAAACTGAAAGTTTAA
>JAAZVM010000107.1 GCA_018623505.1 Patescibacteria group bacterium
CTATATACAAAAACTTAAAACTTTCTAGGTCTTATTATGATATGATGATAAATTATATTAGAAAAAAATAATGGAAATACTAAGTATTTCCATTATTTTTTTCTAATCTTTTTCTTTCTTTTTCTTCTTTTTCTTTTTGTTTAAAATCTTCTTTCTTTTTTTCCCATAATTTTTCTTGAGTATCTATATCATCTATTGTTTTATATATTTTATCTTCTACTTGTTTTCTAGATTTACAATACTTTTCCCTAGAAACTTGTAGTATTTTTTCGTATCTTTTTTCAAAAATTTCTTCATTTTTCTTATTAGGTCAAAATGTTCATGCTGAAAAAATAGGACTAGGCATTCAATCTATAAGCTGCTTTGTATATATATTATATTTTTTTAAGTTCATAAGATCTTCTTCAGAAACTTCTCAAGTTAATATTTCTTTCAATATAGTTGCATCATGATATCAAACTTGAAAAGATACAATAGATCAAACATTTCAGAAAACAGCTCATCTTACTGATTCTTGCATTTGGTCTATATATTGATTAGCCATAACTAAATTTAGCTTATATTTTCTAGCTTCTGATAAAATAGTAGCAAAAGAATCCGTAGCAAAATTTTGAAATTCATCAACATAAAGATAAAAATCAACTCTTTTAGATTCAGATATATCGGCCCTACTCATGGCATCCATTTGAAACTTTGTAACCATCATTGCTCATAATAAAGCAGAAGCATCTTCTCAGATTTTTCACTTAGATAAGTTTACGATAATTATTTTATTATTATCCATTGCCCATCTTATAGAAAAACTATTTTTAGGTTGTCATAAAACATTTCTTAAAATAGAACTAGAAAGAAATTGTCCAACTTTATTAAGTATTGGTCATATTGCTTCTGTTCTTTGATTAGGTGCTAATTTTGCAAACTCTCAAGTCCAAAACTTTTTAACAACTGGGTCCTTTATTCTAGACACAACTTTATTTCTATATACCTCACTTGTCAACATTAATGGTATTGAAATTAATGTTGAATTTGGGTATTCTAAAAGTGCTAAAATTGTATTTCTAAGTATATGCTCCAATCTTGGTCACCAACTATCTCAAAATATTTTTTTAAATATTCAAACTAAACCTGATGCAACTAAAGGTCTATGTTCAGGATTTACATCTTCAAGCATATTAAAAGCTATTGGCCACTCTTTATCACTGGGGTCAAATATTATAGTTTGATTTGTTCTTGATTTTGGTATGAATCATATAACTCCTTCTGCTAAATCTCAATGAGGATCAATTACTGCTACTCACCTACCTTTTCTAATATCATCTATAATCATATTTTCCAATAAAGTAGATTTACCCATACCAGTTTTTCATAAAACATACATATGTCTTCTTCTATCATTTGGTCAAATTCAAAAACTTATATTAGTTCATCTAAAATTTGTCTTTCAAATAGGTGTAAGATTTGTCTCAGGAACTATATCATCAGTTAAATCAGGGTCAATAATAGGAAGGTTAGATGGTGGTTCAAAAGAACGAGAAGAAACCCAATTTATTTGAGGAGTTTTTACATATGAAGTTGGCAAATGAACCAATCAAGAAAGTTCACTAGTAGACAATATAAAACTATTGTCTATTTTCCTTTCTTTGGCATTTTTAATATTTTCATAACTATTATTCAGTCATTTTAAAATTATAGAATTTGATCATGAATTAGAAAATATTCATAAAGTAGAAAAAATTTCTTTTATAGAACCTTTTCATTCCACAGGATCTTCTCAAGCATGTATTAAATTTATATCAACAACATATCAATTTAATGATAATTTGTCTATAAATGGATTTTTATCTTCTCTAGTTCATTCAGAAGAATCTTCATTATTTGATTCATTTTTTCAATCATCAGATATTTCTTGTTTTTTAATAAAAAACTTAAAAATCAAGAAAATAGCTATAAATGGAGAAAAAGCTAATTTAAAAACAAACAAATATTCTGATAATAATATTTTTTTAATAAAACTTGGATAATCTGACTTAATAATTTCAATAGTTTTATCACTATTCTTTTTCCGTAACTTATCTTGTATTGGAGAAAAATTAATTTGAAAAGTATTTAATGTATATTTTCATGTTCTTCAAATAGCAGATGTAATAGATGAATATGGATCAACCATATCCTTACTTCATTGCTCTTGAATCTCTGTAAAACTTTTTATAGAGTAAAAGTTATGTTTTGATAATCAAACTTTTCATACCTGTATTTTTTCTTCAGGTATATTTGATAGATAATCTGAAACCTCGTGTATTTCTACATCACTATAATGAGCATAAATTTGATTTGATAAAAAATTAGCATATTTTTTTGGAGAAACAATAAAAAACCTGATTCTATTTCAAACTTTCGTTATCTCAAATGAGAAATTTGAATAAAATTCAGTTCCTTTAAAAAATTTTTTCTTAGGATATTCATCAAATACTTTATGTAAAATAATTAAAATATGCTCAAAAACTCAAGGTCATTTAATATTTGATTTATCAACAAGTATTTCTAGTATTTTTTTTTCCATACCAAGTTTTTATAGTTTTTATACAACTTAGTAAAAGATAACTCTTACTAAACATATAAAATA
>JAAZVM010000108.1 GCA_018623505.1 Patescibacteria group bacterium
ATATTTTATTAATAATAGTATAAAAATAATGAAATTTAATTCAAATAAAAAAAATCTGAAAATTCAGATTTTTTATGCTTCTAACTCTTCTATAGAAATTCTATATCATGTTAATTTTGAAGCTAAGTTTACATTTAAACCATTTTTTCAAACAGCTTTTGCTCTTTCTCATGGTTTTATATAAGCTATTGAGCTTAGTTCTTCTTCGTCATATTCAACTTTTACAACTTCAGCTGGTGATAATGATTTTTTAATTATTTCAGCCATATTTCAATTGTTTGCAATTATATCTATTTTTTCTCCTCATAATTCTTCCATAACAGATTTTACTCTCATACCTTTTTGTCATACAAGAGTACCAACTGGATCTATTTCATCAAAGTTTGAAGAAACAAGTAATTTAGTTTTTACTCAAGCATTTCTAACTATTTTATCAATTGAGATAACTCATTCTTCGATTTCAGGTACATTTTCTGCAAATAATTGCGATACTAATTCAGCTCTTTTTCTAGATAAAATTACTTTAGGAGCTCATGTTTCTGATTTTGAAACTTCAGCAACATAAAGGTTAAATCTAGCTCAAGCAACATAGTTATCTTTTGAAACTTGTTCTCATTTTGGTAAAACTATTTGATTTCACATATAATCAAATATAACTTTTGACCCCTCTACTAGTTCAATTTTCACATTAACAATTTCTCATTCTTTACCTTCAAATAATTCATAAATTTTTTCTTTTTCACTATCACCAATTTTTTGAATAATAACTTGTCTAGCTGCTTGAGAAGCAATTCTACCAAAACTTTCAGCATTCTCACTGTTTTGAATTTCATCAGTCACATCAAGTTCGATAACATCACCTTCCTCAAAAGAACTAGCATCTTCTCAAAGTTCTTCAAAGCTTATTTCTAAAGCTGGATTAGTTACTTCTTTTACTACTGTTTTTTCAACTGTTATCTCTATAGAGTTATTTTCTAAATCTATTTTTACATTTACCTCTTCATCTTTATTTCAATAATCTTTTTTATAAGCTGTTTTGATTGCAGCTTCTATAATTTCAATTAATTTTTCTTTTGAAATATTCTTTTCTTTTGAAATTAAAGTAACAGCTTGATTAATTTGTTTTATATCTAACATAATTCTTTAAAATTAAACTTTAAAATAAAATTCTCTTAAAAGAAAAGGAATTTGCTTTTGCAAATTCCCGTGACTTTCTCAAGTAACAAGTATATTTATATATTAATAAATTTTATGATTTATGCAAATAAAAAGAATGCAATATAGCATTCTTTTTAAATTACATTTTTTTTCTTAAAAAACTTGGAACATCTAAATCATCTTCTGGTTTAGAAGGAGTAGGTGCTGGAGTAGTTACTCTTGAGTCTGTAACTGGTTTTCTACCAAATGGATTAGATTTTAAAGCAGATCTAGAATCTGAATTGTAAGCAGTATTTGATTCTTCATCAAATCAAGTCGCAACAACAGTTATTTTTAACTCTCAATTATATTCTTCATTGATTGTTGCACCAAATATAATATTTGCATCACTATCAACAGTTTCAGTAATAATTTTAGCAGCTTCATCTACTTCAAACATAGATAAATCAGTACCACCTGTAATGTTGAATAATAATCATCTAGCTCAAGCAATTGAAAGTTCTAATAATGGAGAATCAATAGCTGCTCTAGCAGCTTCAGTAGCTCTATTTTCTCAAGAACCATAACCAATACCCATTAATGCAGAACCTGCATTTTTCATAACAGATGTCACATCGGCAAAGTCTACATTTATAAGACCAGGTTGAGTTATAAGATCTGAAACTCATTGAACTCATTGATTTAAAATTTCATCAACGATAGAAAATGCATCTAAAAGAGGAGTTTTTTTATCAATAATAGATAAAATTCTATCATTTGGAATAGTTATTAATGTATCTACTTTTTCCTTTAAATCAGCATGTCAGTCTACTGATTTACTCATTCTATTTTGTCATTCAAAAGAAAATGGTTTAGTAACAATTCAAACAGTTAATGCTCATAGCTCTTTAGCAACTTCAGCAACAATAGGAGCAGCACCTGTACCTGTACCACCTCATAAACCACAAGTTATGAAAACCATATCAGCTCATTCAAGTGCTGTTTTTATTTCTTCTCTAGATTCTTCTGCTGACTTTTTACCAATATCTGGGTTTGCACCTGCTCATAAACCACTAGTAACTATTTTTCAAATATGAAGTTTTTTTGGAGCTAATGAATTGTATAAAGCTTGAGTGTCTGTATTTATAGCTACAAATTCTACTCATTCTAGACCTCATTCTATCATTCTATTAACTGCATTTTGTCATGCTCAACCAACTCAAACAACTTTTATTTTTGCAACTGGTGAAATACCAGAACTTAATTTAACTTCTTGAGGTCATGTTGAAGCATCAGAACCACCTCATAATAGATTTTTTAATTTATCTTCTCTTTTATTTGTCATTTTTTTTATATTAAATAAGTAATTAAGGCATTAATCTTTTTATAATTTTTTTGATTGATTCAAATATAGCAGTGAAATTTATAGAAAATATATGTCATTTTGATCAATATAAATTTGAAAATATCATTGTTCAAATAAC
>JAAZVM010000109.1 GCA_018623505.1 Patescibacteria group bacterium
ATCATATAAGTATATGTCTTCTATATAATACTTCTATGTCTAATCAACTTATTTCTATGTTTTGAAGTTTACATATTCATTCTTTTATTTCATTTTCTTTTTTACTAATAACTTCAAAAAATTTATCATAAGCTTCTTTTAATAGATGCATTTTTCCTTCATCATCTGCTATTTTAAAAAGCTCTATATCTAATCATCATATAGTTATAAAAACCTCATTATTTATAACTATATTTTTTCATTTTAATTTTATTTTTTCTCACTCTATATAACCATATGTTATTTCACATATCTTCCGTAAATCCATTCAAATCCATATTTTTTCATCAAAAACTTCCGCTACTATTTTATCTATAGTAGCGTTTAGTTTAGATGAATTTAATGTACTTTTAGAATTTACCATTTATAAATTTAAATATTATATTTTTTAAAATATCATATTTGTTTATTTATTGCAAAAAAATAGCCTATTTATTTATATAATTATATATTTTACTTTTTAACAATTATCTATAAAATAGGGCAAACTTTTAACAATTTGTGAAAAACTATGGAATTAAAAAATATTAGAAATTTTTGTATAATAGCTCATATAGATCATGGTAAATCAACTCTTGCTGATAGGTTACTTGAAATAACTTGAACAATAGAGAAAAGGGATATGAAACATGGTCAAATGCTTGATACAATGGAACTAGAGCAGGAAAGGGGGATAACTATAAAACTTCAACCAGTTAGAATGAACTGGAAATGATATGAAATGAATATAATAGATACTCCAGGTCATGTAGATTTTCAGTACGAAGTTTCAAGAAGTCTAGCTTCAGTAGAATGAGCTCTTTTGATAGTAGATGCAACTCAATGAATAGAAGCTCAAACTCTTTCAAATGTATATATGGCTATTGAAAATGATTTAGATATTATACCAATAATAAATAAAATAGATCTTCCAGCAGCTGATGTAGATAAAGTAAGTGAGGAAATTATAAACCTTCTTTGATGTGATAAATCTGAAATTATACCTGTTTCAGCAAAAACAGGTGTCAATGTAGAAACTATTCTAGATGAAGTTATTACTAGAATAAGTGAACCAAAAGTTTATAATCTAGATAAAGATAACTCAAAAGATGAACTTAAAGCTTTAGTTTTTGATAGTCAATATGATCCATATAGGTGAGTTGTTTCTTATGTAAAAGTTTTTTCATGAGAAATAAATAAATGAGATAGTCTTACTTTTTTGCATTCAAATAAAAAAATAGAAGCTCTAGATGTATGATACTTTTCTCCTAGATATACTTCTGATAAAAAGATTGAAAATGGTTCAGTTTGATATGTAGTTACATGACTTAAGACACTAGAAAATGCTAAAGTAGGTGATACCTTATGGAAGCCGGAAGATATAAGTTGACCTAAAATGAAAGCTGAAGAAGCTAGTCCTATAGAATGATTTAGTGAAGCAAAACCATTTATCTATGCAGGTATTTATCCAATGGATAGTAGCGAGTATCCTCAATTAAAGGATGCTATGGAAAAACTTCTTTTAAATGATTCTTCTTTAAGTATAGAATCAAGTGTAAGTCAGGCATTATGACATGGTTATAGATGTTGATTTCTATGATTACTGCATTTAGATATAGTAAAAGAAAGGCTTTTTAGAGAGTTTGATATGGATGTAATAATGACATCTCCTCAAGTAACGTACAGAATCAAAATGTATGGAGATAAAAGTTCTTTATATAACAGGTTTACACCAGAAGTTTTTGAGTTTGATTCTAAAACTTATACATATGTATATGTTTCTAATCCAGAAGACTTGCCTGAAAGAGAAAAATATCTAACTATAGAAGAACCAATTGCAAAAGTTGAGATAATTACTCCAAATGATTATGTTTGAGCACTTATGCAATTATCTCAAGAAAGAAGAGGTAAGTTTATAAATCAACAATTTATTGATACCTCTAGAGTTATGCTTGTCTATGAATTACCAATGAACGAACTTATATGAGACTTCTATGATGAAATAAAGTCATTATCTAGTTGATATGCTTCTATGAATTATGAGTTTATAAAGTTTAATGAAGATGATATGGTTAAACTTGATATACTTATAGCAGATGAAAAAGTTGAAGCTCTTGCTTTTATAACTCATAGAGATCAGGCTCCTTACGTATGATGAAAAATATGTGCAAAACTAAAAGATACTATACCTAGAGCACTTTTCTCAATCAAAATACAAGCTGCAGTTTGATCAAAAGTTTGTGCTAGAGAAACTCTTTCTGCTTTAAGAAAAGATGTAACTGCAAAACTTTATGGTTGAGATGTTTCTAGAAAGAAAAAACTACTAGATAAACAAAAAAAAGGTAAGAAAAAAATGAAACAATTTTGAAAAGTAAGTCTTCCAAGTGAAGCTTTTGTTAATTTATTAAAAAAATAGTGGACTATTCACTATTTTTTTTTATATTTATAATAAATATTTTCTTTTTACTATTCTATGCTTTTTGATAAATATTTAAAGGAAATCTCTAAAAATAATGTATTGTTATTAAAGCCTTTAAAAAAAGGAAACTTGATTCAAAATCCAGTTATTTTTTGATATAAAAAAATAACTAATCTAAA
>JAAZVM010000110.1 GCA_018623505.1 Patescibacteria group bacterium
AACTTAACAAGGCTCTTTCTGAATATGTATCTAAAGATATAGCAGAGGAAATAATGTTTAATTCTTGAAAAGTAAAGCTTGATTGAGAAAGAAGAAAGCTTGCTATATATTTTTCTGATATTGAATGATTTACATCTATATCTGAAAAATTTAATCCAGAAGAGTTAGTATTCTTTTTAAGGGAATACTTATCAGGTATGTCTCATATAATCATGGATGAAAAATGATTTATTGATAAATATGAGTGAGATGCCATAATGGCACTATGGTGAACTTTTACTGATTATAATAAAGATTGACATAATGCTTGTAAAACAGCATTACTACAACAAAAATTATTAAATGAACTGAATAAAAAATGGTCGTCTCAAGGTTTTAGTACAATAAAAGTAAGAGTTTGATTACATATATGAGAAGCTATAGTATGAAATATATGAGCAGATGGTAGAAAAATGGAGTTTACTGCATTATGAGATAATGTAAACCTAGCATCTAGACTAGAATGAGTAAATAAACAATATGGAACATATATATGTGTAAGTGAAGAAGTTTATAAGGAAAATAAAGGTGATTTTGTATTTAGATACCTTGATAAAATAAAAGTAAAATGAAAAGATAATTCTGTTTCAATATTTGAACTCGTATGTTTCAAAGATGATTTAACAGAAGATATAAAATCTAACATAAAAAACTTTAAAAAATGAATAGAGCTTTATAATTCAATGAATTTTAAAGAGGCTAAAGAATTATTTGATAAATTAATTTCTTTATGAGATAGGCCAAGTAAAACATTTTCTTCTAGATGTGAATACTTTTTAAATAACCCAATTAAATCTGATTGGGATGGAGTTTATATTATGACAGAAAAGTAAAAATTAAAAAAGTTTAAAAAAAGTCAAAAAAATGTTTGACTTTTTTTTTATCTGTATATAATAGCTGAGCAATAAGAGATAAGCGGCTATCGTCTAGTGGTTAGGACTCGTGGTTTTCATCCACGCAACCGGGGTTCGATTCCCCGTAGCCGTACCATATATACTTATTGCAATTTTTTTATCGCGGAGTGGAGAAGTGGTATCTCGTCGGGCTCATAACCCGAAGATCACAGGTTCAATTCCTGTCTCCGCAACCAAAAATTAAATTAATAAAAAGCATAGTTATATAACATAACTTTGCTTTTTTATTTTCCGAGGAATTGAATGGAGGCTTTTTGCGTAGCAAAAATTTAAAAGCGATGAATAAGAGCTTTTAAAACGGTGGCCTACCTGTAAGGAGCAAATTCCTGTCTCCGCAACCAAAAATTAAATAAATAAAAAGCATAGTTATATAATAATAACTTTGCTTTTTTATTTTTCCCAAGTAGTTTGTATATTAAAAAGGTAATTGTTTAATAACAATTACCTTTTTTAAGTATATATCCATGGAGCAATTATTTTTAAAATTGGTCAGCTTAAGAATAATACAACTAATCATAAAATAGTTCATATAATTCTTTTTTTTGCATCACTTTTTAAGTTTTCATCCATTCAGCTCATAGTATAAAGTATACCATTATAAACTATAAATAATACACCTATTATTCAAACTATATAAGTCATATACTTTATCATACCACTTAATAGTTTTAGTACTCAATCTGTACCACTTTCCATAGTACAAGTATATACATTCTTTTCCTTATTTTCGATACAATTTGCTCAAGGAACTTTTTCAGTAGTTGTAACAGTTATTTTTTCTCATTCTGCATATGTACTATTAAAACTTAATGCTCAAAAGCTTAGCAGGATAATAAATCCTATTATTAATTTTTTCATTATAGAGTTATTATATCATTTAAAAATATGTATGAACAAAGTAGTATAACAGTTCATATTAGAGTGTTTATAACAATGTCTTTTGCTTTTTTGAGTTTATCTTCATTTCAATCCGAAGTTATAAGATAGTATCAAGCTAAACTTAAGAAAAATATAGCAATTGGACCGGCAAAGAATAATCATAAATTAGCAATAGTTTCAAATATATCTCTACCATCATTTATTTCTCAATTATATATGAAGTTTTTCCATGCTTCAATAAAACCTATGAAAATAAGTCATATAACTCACCAAACTATTTTGTTTTTTCATTCATTTACTTGCTCTTCTCTTCATCTAGAAGTCATTATCTTTATTCATGAAATTACAAATATGATAATTGACATAGATATAGTAGCTATTTCCAAGAATGAAATTATATAATTATTTAAATTATAAGTAAGTATATCTGTATTTATAAATAGATTACTAGATGCATTGGATGGATCATTTGACCAGCTACTAGATATTCATCAATCATTATTTGTTTTATTTCACTTAAATGAATTATATAAGCTTCAAGGTATATTTATAAAAACAAATCATATAAGACTATACCATAAAGTTCTTTTTGAACTTGATAATTGTTCTTCATTGTTTCACATAGATAGTATCATTTGAGCTCAAGCATATACTAAAAATATAAGTATAACTCAACTAACTATAAGTTTAACTTTTGATAAAGCATTTACTCATAAGTTTTCTATATTTTCTCATACATCATCTGATATGTTTGTATTTTTTAGATTACTACTTTCATT
>JAAZVM010000111.1 GCA_018623505.1 Patescibacteria group bacterium
CTATATTATTTATAAACAAAACTGATTTAGTTATACTGTGAATAATGCTTATAATATGCTACATAGTATTTTTTATTTTTAAAGAAAAGTTTTTAGCAATTATAATAAATAAAGAAATAGCAAAATCAAAGTGAATAAAAGTGGATTTATATAATTTATTCTTTCTTATATTTTTAGCTCTTTTTATAGCTATAAGTATAAAAATATTTGGAATATTGTTAATATGAGCTTTTCTAGTTATACCAACAAACACTGCAAAACTACTATCAAAAAGCCTTAAATGAGTTTTTATAATATCAGTTATAATATCTCTTTTATCAGTTATAATATGATTATTTTCATCATATTTTTTAAATACATCTTGAGGAGCAACTATAGTTATAATACTTATATTATTTTTTATAAGTTCTATAATTTATAAAAGTGTTAAATAAAATTTAGAAATCATATTTTTTGACATATATATAAAAATATAGTATAATATACTTAGCTAATTTGAAAATAAACAAAATGGAGGTTCAAAATGGCTGCTATCAATGACTACTTTAAAGACTCCAATGGAAAACGAGTTCATGTAAAAGTACCTTCTGAGAAAGGAGGTCAAGATAGAAACATATACATAAATGGTAGCCATAAGGGCTACTATTTAGGAAACAATGACAATAAAGTATATAGACATGGCAGTCTGCGGTACTCATCGATAGAAAATTATATATCACATAACTCTTTCTGAGTTGTTTGATACATAAAAAACTCGCACTTCGTGCGAGTTTTTCTTATTTAAAATTTTTAAGTCTTAGACTATTTGCTAGTACACTTACACTACTCATAGCCATTGCAAAACTTGCAAATATAGGATTTAGTAGTCAGAAAGCTGCTAGTGGGATTCATATAGAGTTGTATAAAAAAGCCCAAAATAGGTTTTGTTTTATAGTTAAAAGTGTCTTTTTTGAAAGCCTTATAGATTCATATACTTTTTCCAAATTTCACTTAACAAGTACTATATCACTAGATTCTATAGCCACATCACTTCAAGTTCACATAGCTATTGATAAATCAGCTTGCACTAAAGCTGGTGCATCATTTATACCATCTCATACAAAAGCTACTTTATTGTTTCAATTTTGATATTTTTTTATATATGACAACTTATCTTCTGGCATTACTTCAGAAATTACAGTTTCTATTCATATATATTTTGCTATATAATTTGCTGTATTTTTTGTATCTCAAGTAAGCATTATTGTTTTTATACCACTATCTTGTATATCTTTTATAGTTTTTTCTACTCAATTTTTTGCTAAATCAAGAAGTGCTATTATAGCAAAAATCTCTTTATCTGTTCAAATTATTATAGGTGTTTTTCAGTCTAGACTTAGTTCTTCTATTTTATCTTCTATAGAATCATCTAGTTTTTGAAATAATTTTTTACTTCATAATTTTACTTCTACCCCATTTATAATTGCTTTAACTCATTTTCATCTTATCTCTTCAAAGTTTTCTAGTTCATATCAAGATATATCTTTCGCGTAAGAACTAATAGATTTTGATAATGGGTGATGAGATAAACTAGATAAAGAACTAGCATATTTTAATGAATCTTCTTTTGATTTTGAAATCTCTATAATATCTGTAACTTCTGGTTTTCAGTTTGTAATAGTACCTGTTTTATCAAAAAATATAACATCAATTTTTGAAGTTTTTTCTAAAGTAGAAGCATTTTTTAAAAGTATAGCTGATTTTGCTCATCTTCAAGTTCATACCATAATTGCAGCTGGAGTAGCCAATCATAAAGCACATGGACAAGCTATAACCAAAGTAGCTACAGCTGGTACAATAGCAGATTCTATACTTCAAGTTATAAGATACCAAGAAATAAAAGTGATAAGCGATATACTGATTATAACAGGAACAAAAACTCCAGATACTCTATCTGCTATTTTTTCAATTGGTGACTTTGAGCTTTGAGCTTCTTCTACCATTTTTATTATATTTGCTAGAGTAGAGTTTTCATTTGTCTTGGTTACCTTTATAGTTAAGTTTCAGTCAGTGTTTATAGTTGCTCAAAAACATTTATCTCAAACTACTTTAAATACTGGCACACTTTCTCAAGTAAGCATAGATTCATCTATATTTGCTGATCATTTAATAATTTCTCAATCTAAAGCAATTTTTTCTCATGCTTTTACTATAAGCAAATCTCATACTTTTATATCATCTATATCTTTTTCTATTTTTTTTCAATCATGCTCTATAAGAGCTTTTTTAGTAGATAATTCCATAAGTTTTGATATAGAATCTCAGGCTTTAGATTTAGCCTTATGTTCTAAATATTTTCATAAATTTATAAGTGTAATAATAGCTACAGCAGCTTCAAAATACACATGTTTATCAAAAAACATAGCCACTAAAGAGTAGATAAAAGCACTAAGAGTTCATAGAGAAACTAGGCTATCCATATTGAAGTGGAATCTCAATAGAGATAAAAAAGCATTTTTATGGAAATGAAATCAAAATCAGAAAACTACTATAGTAGATAAAAGTAGATATATATACATAAGTAAATCTACTCAAAAATAACTGTTCCCTATCATAAAATCTCAGAA
>JAAZVM010000112.1 GCA_018623505.1 Patescibacteria group bacterium
GAATATACTTAGTTCTTCTATAAGTTGAGAAAAATTTATGGATGAAACTATTACAAATAGTAAGATTAAAGACTCTACGATAATATTAGATGACCTATCTGATGAAATAAAGAATTCTTTATCATTAGCTGATAGTTCATTGCAAAGTTTTTCAGAGACTGATCCTTTATCTGTACATTTAACTTGAGATCAAACTATAGACTGAAAAAAAATCTTTAAATGACAAGTTTTGTCGACAGCTACTCCTTCATGAAACAATTCACTTGTAACAAAAAAATACTTTGAAGATTATTTAACTCAAGAATTAACTCCAAGTTATAATCGGGTTATGTGAATAACATATAGCAGTTGTAGTAAGAAATGCTGAGGTTGATATAAATCTAAAACTCTAGAATGTAAAAGAAATAATGAAGAAGTAGTTGATTATAGTTATTGTGACGAAAGTCAAAAACCTATTAATACAGTTGTATGCAATACTGATTCTTGTTGATATAAACTAAGACAGACTAGTTGTCCATATTGATATACTAAAATTTTTGAAAATACATGATGTCATTCAGTTTCATATGATTGACAGTATATATGAGTAAGAGAAAATCCAGTTAATTACGCGGCATGAAGTTCAACAAATTATGTTACTCTACCAAGTAGTTCATCTGCATGTTCAGTTACAACTTATGATTTTTGACTTTGATGATCATATATTCACCTGAAAAAACGGATTTTATGTAAAGAAGATCAATAATATTTTTATAAAAAAATTATATGAAAAAAATTATTATAATTTCAATGTTTTTTATTTTAAGCTCTTGTGTTAATGATGGTATTGATATTTCAGTTGATAAAAACTCATACAATAAAGATAATATTTATTTATATGATCAATCTGTATTTTTAAATGATGAAATAGATGAGTTATTTATGAGCGAAGTTACTACTGCATATAATAACTTTATGAATCTTGAAAATGATGTAAAAAGAGGGATTAATTGTGTATGATACTTTTGATTTAATTTAGATGGTAGAAAATTTTATGAGATTGACTTTTATAATAACTATATAGATAGATGTGAAACTATTAAAACTAAGGCTATTAAAAAGTTTTATTTAGATGAAGTTTCTGTGAAAGCAGAAGATAGATATTTTCTAAAAGATGATTATAGTCAAGAGTATGATGAATATATAAATTATTTGAATAATTTAACTTCTACAGAAAGGGAAGAAATGTACCTAACATATGAAGAGTATGTTGATATGATGAAAGAGTCTATAAAATATGAAATTGAAAATTTCAAAAAGAAACAAAATGAATATAAAATGTGGCTTAAATATAATCAATAAAAATTATTTATGAAAATCAATAAAAGGTATTATGTGTTATTTGCCCTTATTTTCTCATATGTTTTTTGATACAATATGTCATACTGATTGGACTATATTTGATCTTATTTTACAAAAGATAACTGATCATGGTTTTTAAAATGAGAGCATATAAAGGACTCTTCTATTAAAAATTATAAATTAGCTCAAGATAGTATTTCTTCAGATGATATATTAAATAATACTATAGAATTAGTTAAGTTTGATAATTCTATTATATCATCATTAAATAAAGCAGATAATTCAATACAAAACATAGAGGAAAAAAATGATAAATCTATGATTTTATCTGGTGATCAATTAATTGATGGTAATAAAACATTTTCTCAAATACCAAACTTTGAATGAGAAGTATTTTTAAGTCAGAGTTTTATTACACTATGATATATGCAAGATGAAATATCGCTAAGACTTTCAAGTGAATACTATTGGGATTTTGCAAGTGATGAATACTCTAGTTGTAGCAACTCTTGTTGAGTGTGAACTATGTCAAGAACTTTAGTTTGTAAGGATAAATATTGAAACTCTGTTAGTTCTTCAAATTGTTTTTGATTAACTCAGCCTTCTTGAGCTACTATATCTTGTGATACAACTCAGTTATGTGAATCAGCTTTAAGCTCATCTAGTTCTGAAACTAATATATGTGATAATACAAGTACAGATTGTAATTATTCTATTTACTATACTCAAACTTGTGAATCTTGAGAAAAGATAGGTACATATACTGGTTGTCAAGATGTTGTTTTAGATGATATAATTACATTTACAGACTATATGGAGATCGTTGATTTTGGAACTGTGAATGAATATAAAAATTATAAAGTTAGAATTGATGGTTGAGATAAGTTTGATACTATTTGTTCTCAACAATATGCTAATTGAGACTTTTTAGAAAACTCTTGGACTATTTGTAAAAACTAAAATTTAAATTATGTATAAAATATTAATTTTTTTAATAATAGGATTTTTTACTGTTTGACTTGTCTTAGCTGATAATCAAAATAATACTCATATAAACAATAGTTTACTTTCTTCGATTTCATATAAATATAGTAAAATATATAATCTTTCAGATGAACAAATAATTAACTTAAATTGTGTAGATTTTTTAAAATCTGATATGTTATGAGCTTCAAAATTTGAAAAACAATACTATATTCACTATGTAAATAGATGTATAAAATATAAAAATAA
>JAAZVM010000012.1 GCA_018623505.1 Patescibacteria group bacterium
AAGAAATATATATATGATATGATTTCTTGAATAGATATAAATAATTTATCTTCAGAAAATGAACTTTATAATGAGTATAAAAATCTTGTACAAATTAAAAATTTCTGAAATATAAATTGAGTAAAAATAGAGTCTCTAAAATTTAAAAACATCAAAGAAGATATAGATAATTGAAATATAATTAATCTAACTTCTTGAAGAAAAATATATTCTTGAGATACAGCTTCTACAGTTAAATATTATAGAGGTGATAGTGGAGAAGTAGAATTCTTTATTATACCAAAAAATAGATATGTAGAGCTTAAAACAAATATAACTGTAGTTTCTATAATTTGAGATACTTATATCACAAATGGAGAAATATATGTTTATGAATGAGCAGAAATAAGAAACTATTTATGATTTCCATTTTTCGAGGGTTCTAAGATTTATTATGATTGAAATGATAATTTAGTTCAAGATAATTCTTATATAGAGCTAGAGTATTATGATGAATCAGAACTTTCACTTGATTTTGAATATGACAGATCTTGGGAATTATATGATTTATGAGAATCAAAAAATATTTATAATGTATCTATAAGTAAAAACAATGATTTTTACTATTCAAAAATGAATTCTTTTTCTTGAAATATACTTTCAACTATCAACTGACAAGTATTGTTATCACCACAAGTTCAAGCTGATAATGTAAATCCAGAATTGTATCTAGATAAATTATTATTACCTGTTTATCAAGAAAAAGATTATGAATTGGCAAACTTTATATTTGATGATTCATGAGTAAATGGTATACAAAATATATTTATAGATTTTGATTTAGAGTTAGATTCTGATCTAGATTGAAATACTAAAAATGATGATGATAGTAGTGAAATGGAAAACATAAACTTTATAAAATGAAATGATAGTTTGATTTTGAGACTATGAAAATTTGATTCTTTATTTAAGAAAAATATCTGAATTACTATTGTAGATTCAAATAATAATGTTACATATAAAGATATTAATTTAGAAGTTTATAGTCCAGTTCCAAGTATATCATCATTTGATTGAGAAAATATTAGATGAGATATAAACGAAAGCCTTACAGATGAGCCTGTAAATATATATAGATATAGAGCTTGATGATTGACTCAATTGAAAAATTCTCAAAATAATTTTGTATCAAATACAAATTCTTGAGATTTTAGCTTTAAAGTTGATGATTCGAATTCTTGACTTGATATATTCAAAGATGAAATTAAAATAGCTTCTATTGATGAATTTACTTGAAAAATAACAATTTTAAACTCTTGATATAAAGTTGAAGTTATAAAATCAAATGACGATTCTAATGAAGTGGTTTATCCTAAACTTGCTATAACAGACATAAATAATAATGAAGTATATTATCAAACTATAAAAACAACCGGTTCAAATGTATCAGTTGTAAATGACTTTGATGATGCTGATGAAAGCTGAGTTTATATAATGTTTATAGATAAAGTAAATTATAATTATTATATATTACCAGATAATATAAGTTATAACCCATGATTGTTATCTATTTATAGAAACTCTAATCTAGAAAAAGAAGCTTTGTTTTCTGTTTTTCCAGATGGTAGAATTTTTTCTGCAAATGATTATTATGAATTGGTTTATGATAATTATGAGGACAATGTAATTATAAAATTATATGATAGACACTTCAATCGTGAAGTTGCTAGAGTTATGTATAATGTAAATAGTGAATTCCTTATAAAATAAAAAAATACTGAAATATTTCAGTATTTTTTTATTTTAATAATAATAGTAATAATCATTCATTTGAAAAACATCTTTATAGTCTTCAAAGTTTTCTGGAGCTTTTATTTCTCAGTTTGTTTCAAATAATTTTCATTCATTTTTTAGTTTAAACTCTATTATTTTGTCATTTGAATTTTCCTTCATCATATCAATTATTATTTCTAGATTATTTTTGTTGTTTTTCATATCATAATCTATATCAAAATCAACTTTATAATTATCTTTTTTATCTATTTCAAGTTCTTTTACTATGTCATAATCTTGTATAACTTTTCAGTCTATAACTACTAGAGATTCAGGAAAGCTTGAATCCATTTTGTAATAAGTACCAATTATAATGGCCTCATGATTTCATTTGTAATCATATCATACTCAATAAACTTGATAAAATTTATGAGCTTTTACTCAGCTTCATCATACTTTTGTAAAAACTAGATATTCTTCTCAAGTAATTGGATTTATATAGTCTTCTTTATTTATCTTTAATAAATCGTAGTTAACTTTATTGTTTTCATCAACAATTTTTGATAAATCTACTCATTTAGCCATTTCTATACTTATATATTTACTTATGTTATTTATATCAGAATAAACTTTTGAAGTTTTTGCATCTCTTTTTCAGTTATCTAAAAGGTAACTGTTTACTATTATGTCATTATCTAAGTTAAGGGTTTCACTTGAGTAAAGTCATTGAGTTTTTACACTTATAAGTTCATTTCATAACTCATCAAAGAAGTACGTATTACCATTTATATCATATTTACCAAAGCTTAATTCTCAGTTCATTAAATCATTTTCATATCTAGAATCATTATAATTGTAATTAAGTTCTAGATTACTTATTTTTTTATCATTTGTAAGTTTTCAATCTATATCCATTTTATAAACTTTTGTATAGTTAGTGTCATCATAATAACTATATCTAGAGTTTTCTATTTTTATAAATCAGTCTATATTATTTTCTTTAAGTTCAAGTTTCATTACTTCTTTATCTTTTTCTTTTGCAGAGAAAACAAAGTTTTTAATTTTTGAATTCTGTAATTCAGAATCAAAATTTATATCATAAGAATAATTATCTTTTATAGATACAGAGAATTTATTATTTTTTACATACTCTAAATCCATGTATAGATTTCAGTAATCAGTCATATAATTTACCTCATCTATAGAGTTAGAAGAGTATTTCATTTCTACATAAAAATCTCATTGATTTGATATTTCCTTAAACCCTATCGTAGTATTTGCGGTATTGCTAATATCCATGTATATATATCACATTTCTTTTAATCATTCTATCATATCTTTATATTGTGATTCACTACAAGAATCTCCATAAAAAGGATCAAAATAATCATTTATCTTTTTTGCAAAATTACAAAATTCTATAGTTGGTTCAAGTAAGTATTTATTATCTTCTATCTTTGAAACAGCTTTTAGTAAAGGTAATTTACTTAAGTTTTCTATTTCTTTATTTACTGTATCTTCAATAGTTTCTATGTTACTCATTTTGAAACTTGATAATTCAGAGCCAAATTTTATAAACTTATCTTCATCAAAAACTTCTTTTGCACTATCATAGAAGCTTTTATAGTAACTAAGTATATCTTCATCGGAAAGGTATAAATCTTTCATTTTTAAGTATACATCATTTTCTTTTAAAACAGCTTCTAAAAATGTTTTTAGTTCTATATTTTGATCATATCAATCAAAACTGAAATCTATATCTCATTTAAAGCTATAATCCTCTCAACTTACTATTTGTCTGTAGTCACTTATAGAAAGATTTAGATTTAACTGATTTTCTCAAAAGTTAGAATTTAAACTAGTTTGAAAATCTCAGTTTGATTCCATATTTTTATAGTAGTATTCATCTATTTTTTTAAACAATTCTTCTGATAATTTTTCTAAATTATTGTTTAATAATACAGTTAAATCATTAAGTCTTTTGTTTACTTCTTTTTTTTCATCAAGAGATATTTCAGAAGTTTTTAAATCTTCTATAGTATCTTCTACTTTTTCGACAAGAGAGCTAGTTTTACTTAACTCATAACTTACTTTTACCTCTAAATAATTTATTACATCATTTAGTTCTTTGTTTTTGTATATTTTACTTTTATCAATCTTATCAAGTTTCACTTTTAGTTTTTTGAGCTTAGCAGGATTTTCACTAAGTTTTTCAACTATTTGGTCTATTTGACTAGCATAAGTTTTTCACTTTTTAGTTTTTTGAAGTTCATACTTAGTTATGATAACTTGTTTTTGTAAGTTAGTATCACTGGCAGAAACTTTTGTAAAAGCCAAAGAGTTAAAAACTAGAAAAAGTATTAGTAGAGAGCTAATAAATTTTTTCATAAATAAAAAGGGTTAAAATTATAACCCTTTTATATTATCTTTTTGATGCAAATAATCAAATGAATATAGAAATCAAAAATGATAAGTATGTAGATTCAAAAGTATGTAAAAATACATTCATTATTAGTACTGCAAAAAACATTCAAAATATAATTCTAGATTTTTTATATACTCTTTTTAAAAGTGAAAAAATAATTATAAAAAATAATCATATATATATAACTCATCCTTCTATCATAAGCTGAATATACCAGCTTTCAGGTATGTAGTACTCTTCCTCTTTTTTCGTTGTTTTATCAGGATATATATATCTATATGCAGGTCAACTTTCAGCTAATCATTGACCAAATATGTTTTCCTTAAATCTATCTATTCATACTGCCATTCTATCAAAGTGTCATGTAGTAGATGAATTTCTTAATACAATATTTTCAATTTGATTATGAAATATTATTCAAAGGCTTCAGAAAAACAATAAGAATCATGCAATTATTTTTGCTATATGTTTTTTAAACCTTTTGTATAAGTACTTAAAATTTAGTAAGAAAATTATTCAAATAGCTGAAAATATTCATAATAATGCACTTCTAGAATATGTAAGAATTATTAACCAAAAAAGAAAAATCATAGTAGATATAACCCAAAACTCAGTTTTCTTTTTTTGAAAGTGTAAAAATATTCATGAGAAAATTATCAAAAAATAAGCCATTGTGTTTGGTCAGTCTAGTATTCATTGAAATCTTCTAATTCCAGAGTTTTCCAGTCAGTGATAAATAGGAACTCATCACTTATATATCCAGTCACTTACATAGTCTATATATCAAAACTCTATCAAAAACTCTTCTTTTAATCTAAACTTTATCATAAATGAAAAAAGTAGCATAGAGGCTCAAGAGTATAAAAATATACGGATTAAGTCTTTTGTTTTTACTTTTAAGTAATGTTTTCAATTTTTATAAATCATTATAACTATCAAAAACATAAAATCATATCTTCATCAGTGAATTATGCTATTTATTCATAATCAATTTACAAAACTTATAAAAACTCAGTAAATTATAAAAAGTATTATAGAATAATCGATTATATCTAGTTTAGGAAACTTCCTATCTTTTATAAATTGGTAAGCAAGACTTAGCAATATAAAAACTAGTAGTAATTCTTTTATAAAAAATCAAGCTTTAGGTATTCATACTATATTTGTAAAAAATACAGATACAAAAACATAAAAAGGTAGAATTATTACTGCAAATTGAGTAAGTAGTGTAAATAGGTTTGTTTTTTTGAACATTTTATAAATTTTATTTATTACTAATTAAATAATAAATAAAACAGTAAAAATGTAAAATTTACTGTTTTATTATTTCTGATAATTTTTTCTCAAATACTTTTTTATCAAACTCTTTAGCTGTTTTTATGCAGTCTTCTTTTTTATATTTTCAAGAGTTTACTTTTTCATTAAAAATTTTAAATTTTTCTATAAAATCATCTCCATCTTTTTTATCAAAAAAATCTCATGTAATTCAAGCTTTTACGGTTTCTTTTAGTCATCATCAGTTGTATGCAAAAACAGGCTTTCATGCTGACATAACTTCTATCGGAACCATTCAGAAATCTTCTTCTCAAGGGAAAATAAGTCATTTACTATTTTGTACTATAGATACTAGTTCGTCAGAGTATTTTGCTCATAAAAATTTTATACTTTTATTTTTTACTATTTTTTCTAGTTTATCTTTATAGTCTCATGCTCAAATTATAAGAAGTTTTTCATCAATTTCATTAAATCAATTAATTGCAACTTCGATTTTTTTAAACTCTGTAAGTGCTGAAATTATTATATAATAATTTTCTTCTGAGTACTTTTCAACTTTTTTATTAAATCTATCCGTTTCAATTGGTGGATAAAGAATTATAGAATCTTTTTTATAGTATTTTTTTATCCTGTTTGCAGTATTTTTACTATTTGCTATGTTTATATCAACTCTTTTACTTGCTATATAATCCCATTGTCTAAAATCTAAAAACCATTTATTTATTAAAGGCTTCATTATGTATTTTTTCCAGCCATTATTTAATCATAAGTCGTTTTTATATTCGTTTGTCCAATCCCATAAGTATCTTGCAGGAGAGTGATAATAAACTACAAACTTAGTTTCTGGTTTTGTGATAGCTCAGTGAGCAAATCATGAACTAGAACATATAACTAAATCATATCCTGAAAAATCTAGTTGTTCTGCACTTTCTGCCATAAAAGGTAGGCAAAATCTTTGTTTTTTTGTTATTTTATATATTTTTTGACTTTTTAAATCAAAAACTTGTTTATTTATTATAGATTTTGGAAATATGCTTCATACTTTTTCTTCATCGTAAATAAGAGTAAAAATATCAGCATCTTTATATAAATTTAATAAGTTTTCTACTACTTTTTCAGCTCATCAGATTTTAATCATCATTTCATGTAGTATTGCTACTTTCATTTTTTCTTTTATCTTAAATATATTTTACAAATAATAATTATTTTTTGTAAAAAACTAATTTTTTGTTAAAATTTTAAAAATTTAATATAGTTTAATTCCTATTAAATGAAAAAAATATTAACTACAATTCTTTTGTCACTTTCTTTTTTTATGGTAAATGCAGAAGAATCGGCTGGTACTGATAAAACAAAAGACTTTAACTCTTCTTGATTTATGATTGATGTATCATGAGAAAACTGATTGCTTCCAAATACTAATGTAAACTTTTGAAATGCAGAAACTACTGACCAAAGAGTTAATTGGCTTTTGTGAACTATTATACAAAAACTTATGGTAGCTCTTTGAGTTTTGTCAGTTCTTATAATGACTGTATGAGCTTGATATATGATTCTAAACTTCTGACAAGATAGCTTTATAGACAAGTGAAAAAAGATTTTTTTATCTTGAGTTACCGCTATGGTTGTTTCTCTTTCCTCTTATTACATAGTTTCATTGGTTAGATTTTTACTATATAATTAAAATTAAGTGAAAAAAATATTATATACAATTTTATCATTCTTGTTTTTAAAAATCACTACTTTTGCAGCAGATGCACCGATTATAAATTGTGCTTGATTACCATGATGTTCAGATTCTAGTTTAACTAATCCTACACAACCAAATATATCTAACAATAGCACTCAAACATTTTTAGTTGATATAATCTCAAATTTTATAGATATAATCTTGGTTTTATCTGTTTTTGCAATTATATTTAGTGGTATACTTTATATACTTTCTTGATGAGAAGAGGAAAAAGCAAACAAAGCAAAAAAGTGGATAATTTGGTCCCTTGTTTGAGTTTTTCTATCTATTTCTTCTTGGGGAATTATAAACTTTATAAATAATTCTACTATTTCTTAATTATAATTTTTTATGTATAAAATCATTGCTTTTGTTTTATGTTTTTTTTCATTTTTTATGATTTGAAATGCTGCAGTTAATGAGTGAAATGATGATATTAAGAATTGATTATTGGGTAATTATGAAAATGATTTTGTTGAAATAAATGATTGAACTAACTGAGTAAGTGTAGTTACTGATATATTATCTTGGTTTAAGGATCAGATTTTTTCACTAATAATGATTCTTTCTATCTGAGTATTTATTTTTGTTTGAATAAAACTTGCAACAGCAAAGTGAAATCCAGAAGAGTTTAAAAAAGCATGGATGCAATTTATTTATGCTATTATATGAATCTTTTTTGTATTTATGGCTTGGTGATTGGTAAAGCTTGTTTCTACTTTAAGTATTTAAAATATATATCTATGAGAAAAATTTTATCCATATTATTTATTTTGTTTTTTTCTTTGTTTTTATCTTTCGATTATTCTTATTCTGATTGTAAATATAGTTCTTGAACTTCTGTTTCAAAAAACCTATGAGATTGTTTTAGTGAAGGAGCTTTTATATGAAAAACAGGAGATGTAAAAATATGAGAATGATTTGATACACAAATTCAAAAATGGACAACTTGAATAGCTACTTTTTTATGAATTATGTCAGTATTTGGTATAGTATATGGTACTGTTTTTATGGTTACTAGTGCTTGAGAAGATGAAAAAATAAATAAATGAAAAACAGCAATTAAGTGGTCTGTTATATGATTTATAGCTATTTTGTCTGCTTCAGCTATAGTAAACATAGTTATTAAGTTAGTTTATACTATTTGATAAAATGAATTTAAGAGAAAGAATTATATTATTGTTTTTTTATACTATCCTATTTAGTTTTTTGATATTTATTGCAAAAAACTATTTTTTTTGATGAAAGCAGGATTATATAAATACTATAGCAGAAGAAAAATTTATCGAACCTATAAAGAATGAGCCTATTATAGAAGAAGAAAAAACTCAATCACTTAATTCTGCTTCAATTATAAGATATATTTTTGTTCCTACTATGTTTTGAGCTGAAAACAAAGTTTTAGATTATAAAAATACTTTAACCACTTTTTTAAATTCTAAATTTATTCAATCTAAAATAAGTCTTTTAGAAGTAGTGTTTTATAAAGATGTCTGAGAGGTAAGGTGAAAAATGAAAAATAAAAAAATCAGGTTATATGGTATTTATAATCTAGATATTAAAGAGTTTCTTGCTGTTGCTATACACGAGTTTTCACACTTTTACGATTTATATATTTTAGAAAAAAAAGTTTTACTAGATGTGAGTGATATATTTTATGATATATCATGGGAAACAACTACAGTTATGAAGGAATCTATGGATGAGAAGTCTTTTGTATCATGATATGCAATGACCAATAAGTATGAAGATTTTGCTGAATCATATACTTATTATGTTTTACATAATAGTGATTTTTATAGTAAGTCTTTGAACTCACCAGTTCTTATGGAAAAATATAATTTTTTCAGAAAATTTGTATTTACAAATGAAGACTTTATAACTGGAGAGTTTAAAAATAATTTAGAAATAGAAGATTACTATCGGGATACAACTAAAATAGATTTTTCTTTAGAAAAATTTTTGCAGTATTTAAAAAAATAAATATACTCCATTTACGTATAGGGGTATATTTTTACTTCCTAGAAAAATATAAAAATCACTTCAAAAATAATCAAGATAATTAATTGAAAAAATACAAGATTTTTTCTTGTGTTTAATTGAAGTAAAGCTTATTTTTTTAAGCTTTTGTTTTTATATGTATTTATTTAAATAATTTTAAAAAGTTAATGAAAGACTTCTTAGACGAACTTGATCAAGAAATTGATTCTCTCCAAAATATA
>JAAZVM010000113.1 GCA_018623505.1 Patescibacteria group bacterium
AGTATTATTTTAAAGGCAATTAACATAATATTTATTTGATTAACTATAGTTTTAGTTTTAATATCTATATTTAAAAAAGAATGGATATTAGCTTTTATAGAATGGATGAAAGTTGTTATAGAATGATTATGATTTTGGAATTACTTAATTGCGTTATCAAGTAGTTTTATAGAAGCTTTTCCAGTTATAGGTACACTTCTTCCATGACAAAATATACTTTTAATAGTATGATGATTTTTTTGAAATATAAGTTACACTAATTTAATATATGTATGAGTTATAGCTTCATTATGAGCTATATTATGAAATTATATTTGATATATTTTATGAAAATACTATTGAGATACTTTTTTTAAAAAGTACTGAAATTGGTTTGGTATCGGATTAACAGAAGTGAAATATTTAAAAAAATCTATAGATAAATGGGGTTGAATAGGTATTATATTTTGAAAATTTCATCCACTAACAAGATCTTTTTTGCCATTTATAGCTGGTAGTATGTGAATGAAGGACTTTAAATTTATGGTTTATAATACTATTGGGTCAATAATTCGGTCAGTTACTATAATACTTTTATGAGTAGTTTTTGTAGAGTACTATGAAGTAATAATAAAACATATATGAAAAATAATGATGCTAGTATTTGCATGAATAGCTTTCTATATATACAAATATAAAAATGAAGAATTAAAAAAATACTTAATTGAAAAGAATCAAGAACTTGAAGAATTTAGTAAAAAATAAAAAAGGAAAAACCCCAAACATAGTTGGGGTTTAAATTGGTCGGAAGGTGCGGATTCGAACCACTCCATAAATATAGATATAAATCTATATTCCCATATCCACTCAGGGCATCCTTCCGTAAAAGTAAGCTCATATTAAATAAATATTAAAAAATATCAAATGAAAAAAGAATTTCTAGAAAAATTATCAAAGATTTACAGTACAGATGATTTAGAAATATGTAAAAAAGGCTTTTCTATTGAAAAAAGAAAAACAAGCTTTAGAGTAAATACTTTAAAAACTAATAATGAGGAAGTAGAAGAGATACTAAAAGAAAAAAATATAAAGTTTAAAAAAGTAGATTTTTTATCAAATTGATACTATTTAGAAGAATGAAATGAAAAATCATTATGGGATTTAGAGATTTTTAAAAAAGGTTATATATATTTACAATCTATATCTAGTCAACTCCCTATTGAAGTTTGTGATATAAATGAAAATGATAGCCTACTTGATATAACAGCAGCACCTTGATGAAAAACTTCACAAGCAATAGCAAAATGAAATAATAGTATAAAAGTAGTAGCAAATGATAATAATGCGATAAGAATTGATAAACTTAAATTTACTCTAGAAAGACAAGGATGTAATAACTATAAGATAGTTAAAAATGATGCTAGAAATATAGTTAAAAATAATCCTGATTATCAGTGTTTTTTTGATAAAATAATAGCTGATTTACCTTGTAGTGCTGAGTGAAAATTTAACACAAAAAATGAAAAGTCATACTGATACTGGTCAGAAGAAATAGTAAAGAAAAACTATAAACTTCAAAAAAATATTCTAAAAGAGATAATTCCAGCTCTAAAAAGCTGATGAGAACTTATATATAGTACATGTACCATATCTCCTGAGGAAAACGAAGAAATAGTACACTTTATACTTTCTAACTTTCCAGAACTAGAAATACAAGATATAAATATAAAATCAGAAGATATAAGACCAGGATTAAAAAACTTTGATTGAAAATCATACAGAAAAGATGTTGTAAAATCTATAAGGGTATTACCTACAGATATAACAGAATGATTCTTTATAGCAAAATTCAAAAAACTAAGTTAATAAAATTAACTTAGTTTTTTATTTAACTCAAGTTCTATAGAAAATTCATTTTTCTTTAAATAACTCAATTAATGAATTATGAAATTCCTCTCAAATTCAATATGAAGTCAAAATAGAACAAAAATCTTCTGATTCATATTCTTCATTATTAAAAACTGTTCATTTTGGTAAATAATGAACAAATTGTTCTGATACTAATTCCCAAATAGATATATAATCATTTGGATTAATTAATGGAGATAAATTTGAAATATTATTATTTTTTTCAATTTCTTTACGTAAATCAACTATAGATCAGATTCAATTAATAATATCTGAAACTCAAGTTCATCAAAACTCACATCAAGCAATATCCGATGCTCTTACTTCACAATTAACTCAATCAACATTAACTATCCTAATAACATCATTTCACATAAAAAATATTTAATAAATAATTAATATTATTTATATAATACATAATTTTAAAAATAAAGTCAAATCTAAATAGATTTGACTTTATTTTGTAAGAAACCAAATTGCAACTCAAACAATTGCTAACCATAGATTTGTTATATTTGAAACTAGTATATTTTCAAAAGAATCTACTATTTTATTTTTTCTTAGAAGTGATATTACTGATTTAAACTCTGGCCAAGATGTAAGTGTAGCTAAAACTAAGAAACCAATTAATCATTTCGGAG
>JAAZVM010000013.1 GCA_018623505.1 Patescibacteria group bacterium
AGTACATTAGTAGCAACTGAAAGTAATTGATTCGAATCTCCTGAAAAATCATTCTCAGAATCTGTTGTAGATTTTTTTAGATGAAAATTAAATGAAGTATTAACTGAAGACGATATTGAAAATTGAGTTTTTTATACTAATGAAGAGTGAAAGTCAAAAAATGAAATAAATAGTAATTTAAGAATACCCAGAGAAATTATTTATACATCTTGAAAACACTGTGATATAAAAAAGAGAAATAATGCAAGCGAAAATATTAAATACAAAATATTAGAAAAAATAAAACGTATCTGATATATACCTTCAGTAGATAAAAAGTATTTTGGAATTTTTATAGAGTGAGAAAATCCAGAAATATCTAAAGAAGATATAAAAGAAGCTATTTTAGTACATATCAGAAAACAATGTAAAAATATTTTTAAAAAAGTAAACTCACCTTTAAAAGGAAGGTTAATTTCTTGAGAATCAATACAAATTAGAGATTATAAAGATATAGATCATGATTTACTAGATAGAGATAAAAGAATACTAGCATATTGATTAAAAAATTGATTTTTATCAATGCAAGAAACTGAAAAAATAATAGATATATTAAACAAATGTTGAGATGACTTAGAATATTTTTATAAATATAATTATACTGAAGATTTAATAGAAGATTATCTAAGAAATATATTAAATTAAAAAACTTATAGAAAATTTTCTATAAGTTTTTATTTATATTTTCACTTGCTGAAAATCAGCTACTCCAAGCCCATTGCAAGTTAAATCAACCAGTTTTTCATGTCACATCAACTACTTCTCATATAAAGTAAAGTCATGGGTGTTTTTTTGACTGCATAAAATTATCAAGCTCATCAGTATCTATTCATCATCAAGTAGCTTTCGCTTCCTTCCACGATCTCCAGTTTTGTATTCAGATATTTACTTCTAAATTTTCAGAAGATAGCTCAAAAAACTTTACCAGTCTCTTTGGTGTATTTTCTAAATCAAAAGTAAGGTTTAAAGAAAGATTATAAAGTATGTATTTCTCAAAATCTTCTTCATTTAATCAAAGTTTATTTAAGTATTCTCCTATAGCATTTGATAGATTATGAACTATAGGACCACTTATACCAAAATGAGTAAAAAGCATAGGTCAAAACTCTCTATAGATTGGATTTTTAGTATTTTTATCCACTAAAACCATATCTAGATTACAACTGACTCAAGAAACTTCACTCAAGTCTCTTTTCATAGACATACCACATAAAGTCCTATAAGGAGTTACTATTTTTAGTCATAGTTTTTCAGCTATACTATAACCTTCCCCCGTAGTTCAAACATGAGCAAAACTTTTTCAGCCACTAGAGATTATAACATTTTTTGCTTGATATTTTTGTCATGAAAGAGTTTTTATCTCATATAATCACGAGTCTTTTTTTGATACATCTATTACATCTTGATTTAATTTTAGTTCACAATTATTTTTAGAAACATTATCTAGTAAACAATTCAAAAGCTCTTTACTATCTCAACTTTCAAGTATAAGTCTTGATCTATCTTCTTCTACTATATTTATAGAGTTTTCAGCAAAAAAACTCATTATATCCCACTGATTATAACGGTTAAATATACTATGTAGAAATTTCTTATTTTGAGTAAAATAATCTCTTGTATAGTCTATATCCATATTTGAAACATTTGCTCTTTCTCAACCAGAAAGAAGCACCTTCATACCAGGCTTAGCAGTTTTTTCTAGGATTAGTTTTTTAAATTTTTTATCAAGACAAATACCAGAAAATAACCCAGCAGCTCATCAACCAACAATAATTACATCATAAATCATAAATTTTTTATATTAAAAAAGTTTTTATAAATTTAATTATAAAAACTTTTTTTACAAGAAAAAACAAACTTTAATTTGACTTTATATCTTTTATCACTATAAGTATATCAAGCTTTTCTTGAGATTATCGTTTAGTGGGGAATCTTCCTATCTTCTGATCCAGCACGCATGCCCTTGGAAGACCCCCCTCTTGAAAAGCCCGTGGACTGATTACATCTCTTCCCAATGTGTAATCAGTCCACTCTCCGCCCATCTTAGCTTAAGCTATGAATGGTGCATAAAAAACAAAAGCCCCTGTTTGGGGATTTTTTTTGTATTTTAAAAAAGTAATTGTTTCTAAGAAACAATTACTTTTTTATTTGTAAAAGCTTTTAAACCTTCTGGTCAGTTTTCTTTTCAGTAACCTGATTTTTTTACTCAACCAAATGGTAAACTAGCTCTAGAACCTGCAACCATATTTACAAAAACCATTCATCACTCGAGTTTTTTTCATACTTTTATACACTCAGTTTCATCTCTTCATACAACTACAGCACTCAAACCAAAGTCAGTTCCATTAGCGAAATCAATTGCTTCTTCTATACTATCATACTTCATAACAGAAGCTACAGGACCAAAAATCTCTTCATTGAAACTTGTAGTTTCTGGAGTAACATCTGCCAAAATAGTAGGTGGAAAGAAAAATCATTTTGCATCAAGAGGTTTTCATCAAGTAACAAGTCTAGCTCAAGAATCTACTGCTCTTTTTACTTGTCTTTCTATTTCATCTACTGCTGATTTAGAACAAAGTGGTTGAACCTGAGTTTTTTCATCCATTGGATTTCAGACAACTAGAGATTCCATAGCTTGTTTATATTTTTTTATAAACTCATCATAGATAGAAGCAGGAACTAAAAATCTTTTAGAAGAATTACATGCTTGTCAACCATTTCTCATCCTAGCATTTACAGCTAAATCAACTACAGAATCTATATCTTCTATATCTTCCATAATAAACATAGCATCGTTTCAACCAAGTTCTAAAACTGACGGTTTTAAGTATTTACCAGCCAGAGATCAAACATAACTTCAAGCTCACTCACTTCAAGTAAGATTTACTCAAGCGATATACTTGTGAGAGATTATATCTTCACTATATCTAGAAGATACAAACAAGTTTGCATATATTCACTCTGGAAAACCTGCTTTTTTAAATAATGATTCTATTTTTTCAGCAATTAAAGGCACATTTGAACTATGTTTATAAACTTGAGTATTTCAAGCAAGTATATTTGGAGCAGCTGCCCTTAACAATTGGTTAAAAGGAAAATTCCGAGGAGCTACTCAAAATATAACTCAAATCGGATCATACATTTCAACTACTTTTAATCATTCTGATTCATATGATCTTTCTTTTAGTATTTCTTCGAAATTATTAGCAAACCATCTTATAAGATTTGCTGTTTTTTGTAATCATGCTTTTGAACTACTATAAAGCATTCACATCTCTATAGTTTCAAGTTTAGCACACTCATCTATATCTTTTTCTAGTTCATCAGCCAGCTTCATCATAAGATTTTTTTTATATTCACTACTTGTAGTTTTCCAAAAAAGAAATCATTTATGTGCTATTTCTATTTTTTTATTTACCTCTTCCATTGATAAAGTATCAAATTCAGCATTTATTTCCTGAGTATATGGATTTATTGATTGTAATTTTGACATTTTTTATTAAAAATTAGAAAATAAATTTGACTATAATTATTTTTTCAATATAAATAGTTTCCCCACTCTTTTAAGTCCTTCCCCGGACTTAATTTTGCGGGATGCGAGTATTCACACGCTCAATTCCCGCTCTTTTTCCCAGCTTAGCTTTATGCTAAACTGAGTGAAGGTGGATAACTAATGCCTTATGGCATTTTTTTTTATTTTATATTTAAAGGATAATCAAAGGCTAGGTCTATTATTTTTATACCTTTTTCTGATAATGTTTTTTCTAAAACTTTTTTAAAGTCTTTTTTATCTACTACACTATATCATTTTGCTCAAAAACTTTCTGCAAGTTTTATAAAGTCTGGATTTCCGAAATCTAGTCAATAATCTCCAAATCATGCTCATTCTTGTTTCCACTTTATCATACCATATGAGCTATTATTTAGAACCACTATTGTTATATCAAGATTTAATCTAACTGCAGTTTCTAAATCTCATAGATTCATAACTAGTCAACCATCACCTGTCACGCAAACTACATTTTTATCTGGATTTATCATTTTTGCTGACATAGCAGTAGATAATCAAGCTCACATAGTTGCTAGTGCATTATCAAGCAAAATAGTATTTGGAGCATATGCTGGATAGTTTCTAGCTAGCCAAACTTTATAAAGTCAGTTATCTAGTGCCAATATATCTTCATCTCATAAAACCTCTCTTAAATCATTTGAAAGCTTCCTTGGAAACATAATGTTTTCAGTTTCTAAAGACAGATTTTCTTCTATCTTTTTTTTGTTTGATTCATTTATAGAGTATATCTCAGAAAAATCCCAGTGATTATTATCTAGTTTTATTTCAGTTAATTGCCAAAGTATATTTGCTATATCTCATACTACTTCAAGTCACGGGAAATACACATCATCTATAACTGCATGATAAAAATTTATATGAATAGTATCTACACCATTTATACCAATTATACTTGTTGGTTTTTCAACTACATCATAACCAATAGAAAGTATAAGATCTGATTTTTTTATAGCATCATGTATATAATCATTTTCTGTAAGTGCAGCCGTTCAAAGGTATTGAGAAATTCTTTCATCTACTACTCATTTTCACATTTGTGAACAGAAAAATGGTATATTATTATCTTGGATAAATTTAGTCAGATACTTAGTTATCCTTTTTCTATTTGCTCATGCTCAAACCAATATAACTGGAGATTTTGCTTTTTCTAGTTTTTGTTTTAGTATTTCTATTGTTTTATCGTCAACTATTGGTCTTCTGATTTTTTCTATATTTAGTGGTGAAAATCATTCTTGAACCCATTCACTAGCTATATCTTCTGGAAGCTCTAAGTGGACAGCTCAGGGTTTTTCACTTTCTGCTACCTTAAAAGCATTTCTTATTTGAGAAGGTATCCTACTTCCACTTACAATTGTATGAGAAGATTTTGTAATTGGTTTCATCATAGCAACTACATCTATTATCTGAAACTGACCTTGCTTTGATTTTCTAATTGGCTTTTGACCAGTTATCAAAAGAACAGGCATTCATCATAGTTGTGCATAAGCTACTCAAGTAACCATATTTGTAGCTCAAGGTCATAAAGTAGCAAGTGCTACTCAAGTTTTACCTGTAAATCTACCATAATTTGCAGCCATAAAAACTGCTGTTTGCTCATTTCTAGTAAGTATAAGTTTTATATTATCAGACTGTCTTATTGATTCTAACAAATCTAAGTTTTCCTCTCAAGGAACTCAAAATATATACTCAACTCACTCGTTTTCCAAACTTTTTACAAACAAATCACTTGCTTTCATTTTATTAAGTTAAATAATAATTAACTATATATTATATAGTAAGTATAAAAAAGCAAGTGATTTTTTAACTTTTTTAAATATTTTATTTATTTTAATTTTTATGATAAAATAATAGTCTTAATACTAAAAAAATATATGGATTTATTAACAATGACATTCAATATAATCATAATAAGTATAATCTGAGCACTTATGTGATATGAAAGAGAACTAAAAAATCAACCAGCATGAATAAGAACTCATATGCTGATATGAATCTGATCAACTCTTTTTATGACTATATCTATAATGCTACCAGAGATATATGGAAGTGAAATAAATGATCCTTGAAGAATAGCAGCACAAGTAGTATCTTGAGTATGATTTATATGAGCTTGAGCTATTATGAAAGTATGATTAAGTACAAAAGGACTTACAACTGCTGCAAATATATGGGCTATATCTGCTATATGATTAGCTGTTTGAGCTGGTATGTATGAGATAGCAATTATATCAACTGTTATAATTTTATCTATACTTGTTTTTATAACTAGAGTAAAACCCAGATTTATAAAATCTAAAAAGTATTTTAATATAAGCTTTTATACAAAAGATAAGATAAAAGACAAAGAATTAGCTAAAGTTATAAAAAAACTAAAACTTACAACTATAAACAAATCTATAGAAAATATAGAAGAAAATACAAAAATGAGATACTTCACATATAGTTATGAAAATGTAGATTCTAGTAAAATAAACAAAGAATTAAAAAACATCAAATCAATAGATAAAATAGTTGTAGAACAATTATAAAAAGTCCCCTTTTCGGGGACTTTTTATAAACTTTTATTTTTATACTCTTCTACCAATCTATTTTTAAAATCTTCTAATTTTTCAACAGTTTGCTCTTTTGTTTTATAATTTCTAACTGCAACAGTTCAATCTGTTTTTTCTTGTTCACCTATAACTAATATATAGTTGTTGTGCATTTTTTCAGCATTTCTTACTTTTTTATTTAGAGAATCTGTAGAAAAATCTCATGAAACTCTTAATCAAGCTGACTTTAAAGAAGAAACAACTTCACTAGCATAGTCATCAAACATAGGTAAAACAGGTAAAACTGTAACTTGTCTAGGAGATAACCATAGTGGGAAGATACCAGCAAAATGCTCGATTAAAACTCACATACCTCTTTCTAAACTTCAAGAAATAGCTCTATGGATAACAACTGGTTTTTCTTGTTCTCAAGCCTCATTTGTAAAACTTAAATCAAATCTAACTGGTAGATTAAAATCACACTGTATAGTTGCTAATTGCCACTCTCTACCTATCGCATCTTTAAACATAAAGTCTAGTTTTGGTCAGTAAAAAGCTGCTTCTCACTCTACTCTTTTATATGGAAGATTATTTTCTTGACTAGCTTCTTCTAAAGCTGTTTCAGCCATATTCCAAACATCTTCTCATCATAAGTATTTTGATTTATCATCTCATCTCACAGATAAACTTACCCAGTATTCATCAGTCATACCAAGAGTTGTATAATACTCTTTTATAATATCTGTAATAACTTTTACTTCTGATTTTATTTGAGAAACTCTACAAAAAAGATGACCATCATCTTGAGTGATTGCTCTTACTCTAGTAAGACCAGAAAGTTGACCAGATTTTTCATCTCTATAAACTGTAGCTGGTTCAAAATACCTAACAGGCATATCTCTATAGCTGAATTTATTGTCAGCAAAAAGTTGCATATGATGAGGACAATTCATTGGTTTCAAGAAAAAAGTTTCTTTTGAAGTTCAACCAAAAACCTTAAACATATCTTCTAGATAATGACCTGCATGTCCTGAAGTTTCATATAAAGTTTCTTTTGCTAAATGTGGAGTCCAAACTCTATCGTAACCTCTATTTTGATGAAGCTCCCATAGGTATTTTTCCATCTCACTTCTTACAATCATACCAGCTGGTTGCATAAGAGGTAAACCTGGACCTATCAAATCACTTATAGTAAAAAGCTTTAGTTTTGCTCATAGGATTCTATGATCTCTTTTTTTTGCCTCTTCAAGCATATGAAGATAAGCATCAAGCTCTTCTTTTGTATCAAAAGCATAAGCATAAATCCTAGTTAATTGTGCTTTTTCAGCATCACCTAACCAGTAAGCACCAGCTACTTTAGCAAGTTTAAAACTATTTGCATCTAGTTCTTTAGTATTGTTTACATGAGGTCCTGTACACATATCTATAAACTTTAGATTTTTTACTTGGTCTCCGTCTAAATCTGAAAAATCCTCTAAACTATTTGTAGAAAGATAGTCTTGAAGTGAAGTATAATAATCACTTGATTTTCATTTTGATACATTGAAATAAAAACTTATCTTATCAGAAAGCTTTTCTTTATTTTTGAAATCACCACTTTCAAATCTATCAATAAGTTCTGTTTTGAAGTTTTCATTCATTGCATTTAAAACTTCTCTAGCTTTAGAGTAGTCAACTTCAAACTTTTTAAATTCTTGTCCTTGAGTTATGATTTTTTTCATAGATTTTTCAATCTTTTTCAAATCTTTATCTGAAAACTCAACTTCTCAAAAATCAAAGTCATAATAAAACCCATTTTCTGTATCTGGACCAGTTGCTATTTTTACTTCTGGAAAATTTTGTTTTACTGCTTGGGCCATTATATGAGCCAAAGAGTGTCTTTTTGTACTTATGTTTGTCATATGTATTTATTTAAAAATAAAAAACTCTTATATGACTATAAGAGTTTTTTTGAGCTATATTTCTTTTACACACAAAAAACCTCTATATCATAGAAGTATAAGTTTTTGTAGTGGTTACAAGTTGTGCTAGGATCACGATGCCTTGTTAAGAAATAACGATATAAATATATAAATTTTATAAATAAAGTCAAAATATATTGGCATCAAATTATTTGAAAAACAAAATAAAAATCTGTCAAAAGAAAAATAAGAAAATACTTATTTTATGAGCAAAATTGGATATAATGACAAGAAATATGTATTAACTAAATTAAAAATGAACAAAAAAGCATTTTCTTTTATCGAAGTTATAATCTCTGTAACTATAATGACAGTATTATGAGTGATAGCAGTTTCTACAAGTAATAACCTAAAATCAAACTCTGATAACTCTAGAGTTATAGCAGATATATCATCTATAAAAAATGCATTGGTTTCATACAAATGAGTTGATAGAGAACTTCCAAGTGTTATGTGAAACAAAAACTTCTATGACTCTATAGGAGTATACACTTGAAGTGTAACTTGAGCTTTTTGAGAATACTGACAATTCACTGAAAAAACTTTAAATAAAGCATATCTAAACTTCACTCCTCTAGACCCAAAAACAAACTCTTACTATAGCTACGGTAAAGCAATTGCAAAAAACCAATTTGAAATAGCATGAGTAATTAAAATACAAAATCAATACTCAACCAAAGTGGTATGAGACTATACAGCAGAAAACTGACCTTTTAGTCTTATCAGATCTTTTAACTCAAATTATTTTGTGGTAGATGATGGGATGTACTTACCCTACAATCCTGAAGAAAGAGCACTTATAGCTACAGATAGAAACTGATACATATATAAAAAATGAGATACTATCTCAACTTGAGCTTGAGAAAATAAAGAAATATATTTTTCAGATGGTAGTGTTTCTGTCATAACAGAAAACTCTAGCATAACTCTGACAGAAATGGACTTCCCTAGTGAAACCAACCTTATATCAAAAATACTTATAACTCTAGATGCTGGTAGTATATGGACAAAAGCTACAAAACTAGATTCTGAGTCTAGTTTCGAAGTATGGTCTACAGATACAGCTGCAACAGTTAGATGAACTATTTTCTGAGTAGATAAACAATCAAGCTATACAACAGTAACTGTTATAGAGTGAA
>JAAZVM010000114.1 GCA_018623505.1 Patescibacteria group bacterium
ATAAAAATAATTTAAATAAATCAGATATTTCAAAATTGGAAGAACTTATATCTTATCATAGTGATTTATATTATAATAAACAAGAACCAGTTATAAGTGATTATGAGTATGATATTATTTATTCTAAACTTAAATATTTAGAAGAAAAATTTTCTTTGGTTTCAAAAAAAAGTGATATAGTTTGATCTGAAATTCTAGAGTCTAGTTTTGAAAAAGTTAAGCATTCTAGGCCTATGATAAGCTTAGATAATACTTATAATGAAGAAGATTTAAGAGATTTTAATCAAAGAGTTTTTAAAAATATAGGATACGAAATTGATATTTTAGAGTATTGTCTTGAATATAAATTTGACGGATTATGAGTTGAACTTATTTACAAAAATTGAGATTTTAAACAAGCTATTACAAGGTGAAATGGTATAGAATGAGAAGATGTAACTGAAAATGTAAGACAAATATCAAACATACCTAAAAATATTAGTTATAAAGATCATTTAGAAGTTAGATGAGAAGTTGTCATGCCAATTTCATCATTTGATAAACTTAATGATTTTGCTAAAAAGAATAATCAAAAAGTATTTTCAAATCCTAGAAATGCAGCAAGTTGAAGTATTAGAGTAAAAGATGTATCTATTACTAAATCTAGAGAGCTTAAGTTTTTTGCTTATGATTTAGCAAATTTTGATGAGTTTGTTGAAAATGAAGCTAAAGAAAGTTATTTTGATGTAATAAAAGATTTAGAAAGTTTATGATTTGAGATATCAAGCTACTTTAAGAAGTTTTCATGAATAGATGATCTAATCAATGAAATAATTTGAAATGATAAAATAAAGTCTTGAATAGATTTTGAAGTAGATGGTCTTGTTTTAAAGGTAAATAATATATCACTTTGGTCTGATATTTGATGGACTCAGCATCACCCTAGGTATGCTATAGCATATAAATTTCCCGCAGAAATCCTTACAACAAAAATACTAAGTGTAGAGCATAGTGTATGAAGAACTTGAACTATAACACCTGTTGCAAATTTAGAGCCTATTAATATATGATGAGCTATAATCAAAAGAGCAACACTTCATAATTATGAGGAAGTAGAAAATCTAGATGTTAGAATAGGGGATAATGTATTTATAAAAAGAGCAGGTGAGGTTATACCAAAGATAATTTCTGTTGTACAAGTTTGAGATAGATTAAATTTAGAAAAAATACAAGTACCAACCACTTGTCCTAGTTGCTGAACTGAAGTCTTAAAAGATGATTGAAAAGTAAGGTTTTATTGTCCTAATAGTTTAGATTGTCCAGCTCAACATAGTGAAAAACTTGTTTTCGCAGTAGGGAAGTGATGATTTAATATTGATGGTTTATGAGAAAAACAAATAGAGCTTTTTATAGATAATTGATTAATTAATAACTTGGTTGATATCTTTAAACTTGAAGATAAAAAAGATATAATTTTATGATTTGAGTGATTTAAAGAAAAATCAGTAGAAAACTTAATTAATGGTATTAATAATGCTAAAAAAATGGATATTTCAACTTTTTTAACAGCAGTATGAATACCATGAGTTTGAAAAAAAACTGCAAAAGTCATATCAAAATACTTTAAAAACAAAGATGATTTAATAAATTTTTCTATAACTATAGAAGAACTATCAAGTCTTCAAGATATATGACCAGAGTTATCTAAAAATATCGTTAAATATTTTACTGATGAAAATCATAAAAAATATTTAAATGAATTATCTGATATACTTGAAATAACTTACTTTAAAGAAAAAGAGATAATTTGAAATAGCTTATTTTCTTGAAAAAAAGTATGTATAACTTGAAGTTTTGAAGAAAACTGAAAAAAAATATCTAGAGATGATTTAGTAAAAGAATTAGAGACTTTCTGATGAGAGTTTGTATCAAGTGTAAGTAAAAATACTGATTATTTACTTGCATGAGAAAAGGCTGGTTCAAAAAAAGAAAAAGCAGAAAAGTTATGAGTTCCTATAATTGACTTATCTTTTTTTATAGAAAATATAAATAATTAATATAATAAATGAATACAAAAATAGATTACGATTTACATTTTTCAAATATAAGAAAAATATTAAAAGATAATAATTTACTTGAAAAAACACCTATTTATGGTTTTTTTCTAATTTTTTTAAGTTTTCTGACTTTTTTCTTCTGATTATTTTTAATTTGAAAAATTAATATTATTTTTACTATTATATATTTTTATATTTTGATAGTTGAATTGGGCTATATATCTCATGATTTAATTCATAATCAGTATTTTAAAAATATTAAATATAATAGTTTTTTTTCCTATATTAACTGAAATTTATTGATAGGTCTATCTAATTGATGGTGGAGGAAAAAACATAATGTTGAGCATCATAGTTTCACAAATAGTGATATACATGATACAGATATTAGAGATTATGATGAGATTTTTACTAAAAATAAATGAAAAAGTGATTTTTTTTATAAATATAGAAAGTATTTATTTTGGAT
>JAAZVM010000115.1 GCA_018623505.1 Patescibacteria group bacterium
CATAGTGAGTATGTAGATGTAGATACTTCTAATTTTTTGGATTTATTAAAACATAGTTTATCTTTAAGTACTATAGAGAAAAAAAGAGTAGTAGATGCAGTTCCAACATTAAGTCAATTTCAATTTGATGAATTAGCTAAAGTTTTTGAAGACGAAAGAGTAAAATTTAGGGAATTAGCTCAAAAACATCCAGATGATATAAAAAAATTATTGGCTAAACAACAAAAAGAGTGGTTAGAACTTTGAGATCTATATAAGATTCAAAAACAATCAGAAGAGCAAAAAGGCGAAGATGATAAAAAAATAGATGATATTAAATCATCATTAGGGTTATAATTTATATATATGATTTATAATTTTTGTGTTTTAAGTGATAAAAAAATAAGAGTGGATATATACTTATCTACTCTTTTTTCTGATTTTTCTAGAAGCTATATACAAAAAATTATAGATAGGTGACAAGTAAATATAAATTGAACAAAAATTGAAAAAAATATAAAAGTTAATCCAAAAGATGAAATAAAAATAGAGATAAAAAATGAAACTATAGATGTATTACCACAAAAAATGGATTTAGAAATAATTTATGAAGATGAAAATCTTATAGTTATAAACAAAGAAGCTTGATTAAATGTACATCCAGTACCATGAGAAAATTGAAATATTGATACGTTGGTAAATTGATTACTTTATCATTGTAAGGAAAATCTACCAAGTATATGATGAGTTGAAAGACCATGAATAGTTCATAGATTAGATAAAGATACTTCATGAGTTATACTTATCGCAAAGACAGATTCTATGATGAATTACCTTTCTACTATTATAAAAAATAGGGAAATAAAAAAAGATTATTTAGCTATAGTTTATTGAAAAATAAAAGAAGAAAATTTTAAGATAGAAAGTTACATATGAAGAGATCCTTTCAATAGGCTTAAAATGACAACTAAATCTCCACTTAATCCAAAAATAGCTATATCAAATGTTAGTTTACTTTGATATATTGAAGATAAATATAGTTTAGTAAGAGTAAATATAGAAACTTGAAGAACTCATCAAATAAGGGTTCATTTATCAAGTATATGATATCCGATTATCTGAGATAAAGTTTATGCTAGTGAAAAAATAAATAAAGAAGTTTATGAAAAATTTTGATTAAAAAGACAATCTCTTCATGCTTATGAGCTAGAATTTGATTTGTATTGAAAGAAAACTTTATTTAAGGCTTCTTTAAAAAATGATATGAAAGATATAATTTGAGACATAATAAAATAGTATTTCCTGAAAAGGAAATACTATTTTATTATTCAGTTAACTGCACTTATATTGAAGCTATAATTCATTTTTAAGCTTCATATAAGTCAAATATAAGCATTGTTTCAATCAATTGTTACTTTTTTTACTATTATTGTATAGTCTTTTAAGAAAGGAAGTATATTTTCTTCTCATATAAATACATTTAGTTGAGAATTGAAATCAAAATTTTTTATAAACTTTATAAAACTTTGTTTTTCATCAAGCATTTTTATTATTGAAAAAATTGAATCTCAAAGTCTTTTATGATTTTTTTCTAAGAATTTTCCAGCTCAAGAATAATTCATTATATTTTCATCTTCAAGTATAAAAAATCATATTTCTCAAGTATTTTTTGCAAGATTAAAAGCTATATTTTGACTAAAATCTATTATGTTTTTTACATCTGTATCTGATTTCTTGTTTTCAACTTCTAGAAAGTAATCAGGCATTTGCTCCATAAGATAATTTACAAATGCTCTTAGTCATTTTGAAGTTGGTAATCTTCATGCAGAATTATAAGGTTGATAAACTAAATCTAGTTCTTCTAGTCTAGCCATGTCATTTCTAACTGTAGCACTAGAAACTCATAAGTCATATTTTTGTAATAATAATTTACTTCATATCACATTACCTGTTTCTAGATATTCTAAAACTATTATTTTAAGTATTTCGATATTTCTATTTGTAAGCATAATTATTTTATTATTTCTAACAGTTGGTTTGTTGTTTTTTCTTGATTAAAGTTTTCTTCTATAAATAAATAAGGATTTGTTTTAGATTTTTTATTTGAAATCTTAGATATTTCTTCATAAATGCTATTTGCTGAAATTGGAGAGAAATAATTTATTTTATCTCAAAAAATTTGTTTAATACTATTTATTTTAGATGCAATTATTTTATTTCAATAAAATATTGGTTCATTTAGTTTAAAAGGAAAAGTTTCATAAAAACTTGGAAAAATTGTTGCAATAGAATCTTTATAAAATAATGCTTTTTCTTCATCTTTTAATTCTCATAAGAAAAAAACATTTTTTTCCATACCATTTTCTAGTATATTTTCCCTTAGATTTACATTGTTTGCTATGTTATTTCATAAGATAACTAAGTCATATTCTACTCAATTATCTTTAAATCTTTTAAAAACTGTTATAAGTTTTTCATAGTTTTTTTCTATAGAGTCTCAACCAGAATATATAAAAAAATC
>JAAZVM010000014.1 GCA_018623505.1 Patescibacteria group bacterium
GAAGATTCTGTATATATAAGTACTCTATATGTTTGAATATTAAAAGATTATTTAAATAATAACTGGCTAAATTATATAAAGAATATTTATATTTATAAATAATAAAAAAAGTATCTTTCGATACTTTTTTTATTAACCTTGATCATAAAATCTCCATGTAAAAGAAGGACTTCTATATTCTACACCATCTTTATTATATATAATAACTGGATTGAAAGTATTTGCTCAATCTTCCCAATTATCATTTTGTGGATCAGAATCATAGTATCATGATATAACTCAAGTTTCTGGATCTATAGTTATATTATCTATTTTTCAACTAGGCAAACCTTCAGCTGAAAAATATCATCCTGTACAATCTGTACAATAAACTGATGCATCAAAAGAAAACTCTTTTCATCATTCATCTCACTCATCCCTATCTGGAATAACTGACCATTCTGGTGTTATTGATTCAACTACTTCTATACTTACACTTTGAGTAACCTCATTTTCTATAACATTTTCTCATCAAATATTTCAAGTAACTGTTACCTCTAAAGTATAAGATCATACAGGTAATCAATCTATAGAGTTTGTAACTAGATTATCAGTTGTTCACTCTGTATAAAAATCTCAATCTTTATATAACTTATATGATATACTCTCAAAACCATCTTCATCTGTTGCATTTGTAGAAAACTCTAAACTTCATCATTCTACTATTGTAGTATTTTCTACAAGCAAATCTGATAAATTAAATGTAGTTTTTGAATCATCTGATAAATCTTGATTAGTTACAGATACAACTACTTCTTGAGTTACTCAATCAGAATTTGTAACTATTGCATTATAATTATTTATAATTGTCTTATCTGTACTTGGAAGTGTAAAAGTATATGTATCAGTAGAAGGATTATAAGAAACATTTTCATCACCATATATTAATAATGTTAATTCATTAGGATTTCAACCTAAATCTCTCAAAATAGTAGATACATTTTTAGTAATAACACTTTGTTCAAAATCAGCATATTCTGCAATACTTTGAGAAGTTAATGGTGCTTGCTCAGGAGTAACTCTTGGAAGTTCTGGTGTTTCATCTGAACCACTTTTTCATCAACCACTACAAGCAGCTAATGTACTTGCCATTAAAAGAGTTGACACCTTAAGACCAAAACTCTTTTTTAATTTACTTGAAATTATTTCAAATATTGATTTTTTTTTAGGACCTTCAGAAAGTCCAAATGGTTTATTAAAACTCATAATTGCAATTTTAAATAATAAATTTAAAAACACATTAAACCCAAGTAGTTTACTATAGATTATAGTAATGTCAAATAGTTTTTATATAAATTAATTCTATATTAATTTTTCAGTAATATTTTACAAAAAAAGTGAATTGTATATAATGAAGAAAGTTAAGAGTAAATAAAAATAATATGACTACTATAAACATAGAAAATTCAAAACTAATCAGTAAATACAGTGAATATGAACTAAAAATGAAATTTTTAGAATTTTTAGAGAAAGAAAATTTAGATGAAAAAATAGATCTATATCAAATATCTATAAATGATTTAAGTGATGAATCTAGAAAAAAACTAGAAAATTTAGAAAGTACAGAGTTTATTGATTATTAATACTATTTTATGATAAAAACTGTAGTTATATCAAAAGATTTAGTAAGTTATCTAGAGAATAGAAAAATAGATAAACAATATAGAAAAGCTAAAAAATATATACTAGATTGATTTTATAAAAATGTAAATTTAAAAGTCAGAGAACCTAAATCAGAATGAATTTACTATTTTAGAATAAACAAACAATATAGAGCTTTATGTAAACTTGAAAATGATGTACTTAAAGTATTTGACATAGATAATCATCAATAAAATATTTTACAAAAAAAGTGAATTGTATAAATACTCAAATTTTAAAAACCCAAAAAGCTAATTAGCTTTCTGGGTTTTCTTGTGTAGTTGACTTTGTAGTTGGCATTATTTGATGAGATTTTAATCTTGTCATCGCAGTACCATATCAAGTCATAGTATCTAAAAGTCATGATTCTTGTAAAGAAGCTCTAAATAGTGTTATATCATCTATAGCAACTCATGAGTCTGCCTTTAGATTATTTATATTTAGTGGTATATCTTCACTTCAAGAAATCAATATATTTACAAACTTGGCAAATTTTACTTTTTCTCATAGTGAGTCTTTTTTGTTATCCATATTTGTATCTGTTCAAAGTAAACCTTCTTCTAGATTTATCTTGGTTGTAAATCATAGACTATTTGCAAGTGTACTAGAACTATTTAAAGTTTCTATAATCATATCTGTAACTGATTGTGGTATTTCATCAAATCAGATAGAGCTTAAAAATCTAAGTGTATCACGAGTTTTTTCATCTTTTTCTTTGAGTTTTCTTATATACTCTGCTTTTGCTTGGTTTAGGCTTTGTTGATATTCTGTTTTTATATCAGCAACCTCTTTTTCTAATGTTTTTTTAACTTCCATATGAGGTAATAATGAAGTTTTTAATGCAGAAAGTATATCTGATTTTAAATTATCAGCTTCAGATTTATCAATAGGGTTTTTATCAGATAGTTGCTCTATTTTTGATTTAAATATATTTTTATCTAAAAATAAATTAAGCTTATCTATTTCTCAAAAAGCAGATTGTAAGTCAGATGGATTTGAAAAGTCTAAAGAATTTAAATTATTCATAGATCATTCAAAAGAATTAACTATATTACTATTTTCTTCTACTTTTGGTCTTACTTCATTCATCTTTCTTTCATAATCTATAACATGTTCTGAAAAATCTCATAAACTAGGTTTAGTTTTTAAAGAATAGTTACTTCATTCTAATTGTAGATAACGAAGTGGTGGAACCTCTCATAAATCCATTTTTATATCTCCTGAAATTAAAAAGTCTCATTGCCTTTTTGGTAGTCAGTTATATAGAGATGATGAAATATATACTTTTTCTAAATCTGTTATATCTCAAGAACTATTTATTTCTATATTTTTTGCCCTTTCTAATTCTACAAATGATTTTTCAAAAGATGGGTCTATATCTATAAGAGTAGACCTAAAAGATTTATAAATTTCTGAATCAACTCACTCTTTTTGTATTAAGTATTTTACTATATGAGATACTTTATCTGGAGTAAGATAATCAGTAATTTTTTCTTTAAAAATTTCTTTATCTTCAATAGTAGAATTCTCATCTACACTTATTAAACCAATAAAATCTTTGATTTTATCATCATCATACTTAGATAAAATATTTTTTATATCTAAAAATTTTGATACAAGTAAGTCTGTTTCTTCTAAATATTCATTATATATAATTGATTCTGTTTCTATTTCATTTAATTTTTTAATTTTATATTTTTCTTCTAAAAATTCTTGTTTGAAAAAAGATATAGTTTCAGATGTAGGAAATGGATTTCAATCTATTTTTAAATATCTTATTATTGATTTTTTATTTATTAAATCTTCAAAAACTCAAAGTATATCTTCTCTAGCATTTTTTTCTAATCATATAATATAATTAGAAAATTCAGAAAAACCTATTCAAAATCTAGAATATGATTTTTCTATATTATCAAGTCTAAATTCTAAATTGTTTTCTTTTTCTATACTTGATTGTAAGTCTAGATTATTTGAATGTAATTCTGACATAAAAAAAGATATTATAGCTATTTTATCTATAATATCTTATCATATAAAAATTATAAGTGCAAAAAATTAAACTGATTGTCATAATTTTTGCAAAACTTCTTTTAATCATTTATTTAAATCTCTTATTTTTTCTCATTCTACTCTTATTTTTTTTACTTCTAATCAACTATACACTATGTCATAATCTCATGGTAATCAAGAAAAATAATTAGAAACAGTATCTGGTATATAATTAATCAAAGTATTTGACCAAGGTTTAGAAACTTTTCATGTCCTTTTCTTGAGTCAATCAAATATAGGTAAAAGAGTAGTTTCGATTTCTGATTCTACTTCTAAAATAGCTTCTTCTAAAGTATATCAATATTCATCTACATATTCTGCTATAGCCCTTTCTCTAAATTCCTTTTTTCATTCTTCAACTATCTTAGAATAAGCTTCTTCAAAATCTATTATTATTTCTGCTGGTAGTTTATTATATAAAAATTTATTTACAGCAAACATATTTTCAGCTGTTGGTTGAACTATAGTATAAGTTTTTCTATCATACTCTTCTCATAACTCTACAACTACAGCATTATTAACTAAATCAGGTCTTACAACTTTTAATACTTTATATGCATCATCTAGTAATAAAAAATTCATTAAAGGTGTCTTTTCTAGTTTATCATATCTATCTAAAGCTAATAATGAAACCATAGTTTGCCAAGCATCTAGAGGTTTTTCTATTTGATTTGTAAGATTACGCAAATAATTATTTAACATAATAGATTCTTCTTCTAAAGGTTTAACTAACTTCATAGCTTCAGTCCAATCTCATGGTTTATATTGAGAATTATACTTTTCATTCATTAATCTAGCAGTTTCTTCTAACCTTGAGATTATATTATCAACTGTATATGGTCATTCTCAAAAAAGATCACTTTTAAGCATTGGAGTTTGTGCTACTTCATCACTTTCAAAAACAGCCCTTATAATAGAACCTTCTAATTTATCAGGAGATACTCAAATCTCTTGAAGCTGAGTAAAAATTTCTTTAGAAGTTAATTCTGTTTTATTAAAAGCTTTTTCTCATGACACTAAAGTCGAAGTAACTCATAAATTATCAACTCATTGAGTATCTGCATACGAGCTTTTTGGGTCAACTATATACATAGTTGCTGCTAAAGACAATGCACATAATGACTTAATTGATTTTGATATAATTCATTTTCTTTCAGACTCTACTCAAGAATCTATACATTCAGGTTTTTCACCTTGATTATTATTTTTATTTACATCCATAATGTAAAAATTATATTATAATAAAACTCATATAATTATATGAGTTTCTTGGTTATTTGTCAAAAATATTTCTGAGATTAATAACGAAATTTAATATGTTATTAATATAGACATTCTTCGTTATAATCATCTTTTAAAGTAAATGAGTAATTTACTCATGAAACTTCAAGATTAAATGATCATTCTGGATATCAGTTTGGAAAAGGCTCATTTTTAGGAATAATGTAAAAATCAAACTCATTTGATCAAACATTTACTACATAATAGCTTTGTCAGTCATAATTTACATACTCTCAACCAACGGGTAAGTTATTCATATAGTTTCAGTCTTCGGGCATATTTACTCAAACTAAGTAAGCATCAGCTGTTACTAAAGAGTTTTCTTTTAAATCTATAGAATTATCTTCTACAGAATATGCATTAGCACTTCAAACAGTAGCTAATACAAATAATAATGATTTATTAAATTTTTTAATAGTTAAAAAAAATGAACTATTTTGAGTTTCTTCTAAAACTCTAGAACCTGAAGCAGCACCTATACTATTTTTAAAAGCCATATTATAAATTATTAATTTTTAATACCCACTTAATATTAAGTATAATATAATTACTATAATCTAATTGTCAAACAAAAAATAAACACTTAGTATTAAGTGTTTATTTTTTAAACTATTTTTTGGGCATCTTCAAAAGATATATTATTATAGTATGCAACTGCAGCTATAAAATAATTTTCATTAATTTCAGGATTTCAATCCATCTTAGATTTTATGCTAGGATTATTATTCATAAATTTATCCAAAGTTTCTCTACTTATATTCATAATCCCCTCTCAAGTATTGTAGTAAGCCATAGCAAGCTCTATACTACAAGATTTGTTTTTCATAATAGCTTCTAGATATCTACAAGTAGCCTCCAATTGGTCTTCTCAAGAATTTCTATCAAGTCATTTACCGTAGATTTTCCATGTATGATCTATCATTTGTCAAAGACCATAAGCAGTAGTACCTGGAGCTCATTTAAGTGGGTCCCACCATTTATTTTCATGCTTTATAAGTTTTATAAGGTTTTCCTCTGAAATATTTGGGTATTTATCTACAATTAAAGGTATCTTTCTTTTATAAAACTCATATCAAACTGGAGAGATAAGACCTATTTCTGATAAATGTTTATATAGTGTTCAATCACTAGACTCAAGAGATAATCATCAGATAATAGTTTCTTCCACTTTTATAACATTTCAATTTTTTGAGTTATAATCTGCTATTTGTGATTTTATCCTAGAAATCATATCATCTGAATAATTAATTCACAATTCTGTTTTAACTGTATCATATCATATATCTTCTGATAATTTTTTTGTTATATCAGCATTTAAAAACCTAGTGTATCTTTTTTCAAAAGATGCATCGAAATCAGAAGTGTCTTTCATTGCTTTTTCAGATCTGATTTCTACTTCATAGTTATCAAAAATAGCAAGATACTTACCACTTTTATCATAGTAACCTGGTCTTGGATAAGCTTTTCTTTCTCACTCAACACCATTTACCAAAACTTTATCAAATTTATATATATCTATAATATCAGCCAGTCAAACTTGATCATTTGCTTCTCCGTTTCAACCAAAGTTTATAGTAAAATCATCCAAAGTTTTCATAGTATCTTTTGAATAATCTCAAACTATAAAAAATTGAGCCAAATCAACTCAAGCTTTTTTCATACTATATATATCACCAGTAGTAAGAGTATCTAAAGTTTTTCCTGTTAATGAGTCTCTGATAGTTTCAGGTAAATTATTAAAAGCATAAGCTTTTTCTCCAAAATCTTTATCTAGTGCAGGTTTATCTCTTTCAAGTTCTTGATTATATCTATATATAGATGAGGCTTCTTTGTTATAAGCTATTTGAGATTCTGGTAATTTTATTGTCTCTATTTCTTTACTTAAAGATTTAGGTTTCTCTACTCAGGCTCCTGGTGGATTATAAATTATATCTGATAAGAAATCATTTCAATTTGCCATAAAATTTATTTAATAATTAATCAATATAATATTATCATAATTTAATTATTAAAACAAAAAAATCCTGAATTATTCAGGATTTTTTTGTTTAACTACTTCAAAGTTAAGTCTTAAGTTTACTTCATCAGCTTCTATAAGTCTAACTCTTACAGATTCTCCAAGTGTGTATTTATTTCCTAGTTTATCTCTATGAGTTTGATATTTTTCATCAAATTGAGAACTTTCTAGTTCTACAAATCATTCTGCAGTATCTGGAAGTACTACGAAAAATCATTTATAAATAAGTCACGAGATAACTCAGTCAAACTCTTCACCTACTTTATCTTTGTAGTATTTTACTATAAAATAATCTCTTACTTTATACTCAAGTTTTTCACTCATTCTTTCTCTATCGCTTGATTGAGTTCCTACTTTTGGAAGTATAGTTTTATAGTGACCTTGTCTTTTTTCATCTAGTTTTTTAGTCAAAAACTCTTTTATGATTCTATGGATTTGTAAGTCAGGATATCTTCTGATAGGAGAAGTAAAATGACTATAAAAATCAAGACCAAGTCAGAAGTGACCAAAGTTTATATGAGAGTAACTTGCTTGAGTTAGAGTTCTTAGAGTCATTCTTTCTAAAAATCTTCTTTTATTATCCTCTAAATCTGCAAATTTATCTATAAGTTGACCAAATTCTGCTGTTGTTCATTCTTTAAATTTGTACTTGATACCAAAAAGGTTTAGTTTTTCTTCTAGTTCCATTATATCATTATCTTTTGGTACTTCATGAATTCTGTATAAAAATGGAAATCTAGAAAACTCTTTTGCTACAGCTTCATTAGCTGAAACCATAAAAACTTCTATAAGTTTGTTTGAGTTGTATTTTGGGTATTCTTTTATACCATTTGGTTCTCAGTTTTCATCAAAAGTAACTACTGTTTCTGGAAAATCAAAGTTTAAAACTCCATTTTTCAGTCTATTTGCAAGGATAACTTCTTTCATCTCGTTTGCCATATTTACAGTATCTAGAAGCTCTTTTGTTACTTCTCATCTGAACATAAGCTCATCACCTACATTTAAGTGTCTTTTTTCTATATCATCTACATCTTTATATGTAAGTCTAAAATCACTTTTTATAACTGATTCCCAAACTCTTGATTTAACTAAATGACCAGTTTTTCAACCTATATGCATCTCACAAGTAAGAGTAAGTTTATCTGTATACGGATTTAAACTACATAGATTATTTGATAGTTTAGTTGGCAGCATAGGTATAACTCTATCAGCTAGATATATAGAAGTAGCTCTTTCTAAAGCTTCTTTATCTAAAGCTGAGTTTTCAGTTACATAGTTTGTTACATCTGCGATATGAACATATAGTTTATAATCTCAGTTTTCCATTTTTTCTACAGATATAGCATCATCCAAATCTTTTGCATCAGCTCCATCTATAGTAAAAGTAAACATATCTCTGAAGTCTTTTCTTCTAGCTATTTCATCTGTATCTACATCTTCTGAAATATCTGCTAATTGGTTTTGAACTTCATCTGGAAAAGTAATTCTAGCTCATCATTCTACTGCTAGAGTAAGAATTTCCTCTTCCCTTTTATCTAGACTTCATTTACTTGAAATAATTTCTTTTATAACTCATTCTGGATTTTTTTTCGACCATTTTGTTATTTCTACTCATACTAAGTCTCCATTGTGTGCTCACATTGCATTTGTAGTTGCTACGAAAATATCATTTTTTATTTTATGATCTTTTGGTACTACAAATCAAAAATTTTCTTTTGAAAGTTTAAATTCTCAAACTACTAATCATTTTTTTCTTTCTATAACTCTTACAATTTCAGCCTCTGGTTTTCATCTAAAAATTTTTACACTAGCTTCAACTGTATCACCATTCATGGCTCAGTTTTTGTTTCTAGAATGTACGAAGTATCATTTTTTTTCTCCTTCTGGAGTTACTATATCTACAAATCAGAAGTTTTCTCATTGAGAATAAACTCATACGATATTTTCTTCATCTAGTTTATGTTCTTTACTA
>JAAZVM010000015.1 GCA_018623505.1 Patescibacteria group bacterium
AAAATTTGTACAATCATTACTTTCATAATAACTATAATAAGGATTATATCTCTCATCTTTTTTAGCAGTATCTCCACCCCACTCTAAAGCATATGAAACAGCTTTTTCTCTATCATAATAGTCATGACCATTTCCTGAGTAAGAAAAACTTGAAAAAATAAGTAAAAGTATAGATAAGTATTTCATTATTATTCAATACCTTCTTTTTTTGTTTTTATATATTCAAGATATATATTGTTATCAATTTTATTATCTATAGAATCAGCTTTGTTCCAACCAGTATAGTTTCCTACAGTTTGTGAAAACTTACTCATGAAATCTTTAGCTAGATCATACTCTTGCTCAGTAGCATTACTATATAATGGATTCTTTTCTGGTGAATCATTTATAATAAGGGGATTTCTAAGGAAACCCAACATGTTTCCTACATCTGCATAAGTATATTCTTTTCTTTTAGTTTCTGAATGTATGTAAAATAGATCTTCTACATCATCATATTCTAAAAATTTTGGATAATATTTTTGAATTACTACCTTACCTTCATGATTAGTCCATAGGTCTCTTATAGCTATTTCATTCTCAGCTGTAAGGTATCTTTTACCCATGTCATAATAATTAGGATGACCTGGATCATAGAGTTGATCTCCTGGAAGATATTCTTCTGGAGACAATGCTACTTCCTCAGGTTGTCCTGGATTTGAATAATCTAATTCTTTTTCTGATATATAATCACTACATGATGATAACAAAAAAATAAATATAAATATTATATTTTTCATTTGTTTTTCCTTAATTAAGATTTGTTTTAAAACTAGTTTAGCAAAATTTTTTGCTAAGTATTAATCTAACAAAAAATAGTTTTATTTCAAATTAAAATTATTTTTTAATATCTATTTAATGCGGTTAATCTCTTATTTTTTAATAATTATTAAAATCTAAAAAAATAAAAATAAATCTTGATTTATAAAAAAACTGAATATGATAGTTGGACTTTCATAAAAGATTAAATAAAAGAGGAGGATTTTTTATGAAATATATATTTAAAATAATAATATATATAGAAAATAATAACTGGATAGGTCTTCCATTAGCACTTTGTGCTATTACTTTGCCTGGATTTATGACAGGTTAATACCCCTGCACTTGCGGGGCTTTCTTTTTTTGTAAAAATAGTTATCATAAAAACATAGTAAATAATAATAAAAAATGAAGATAGATTACCTATGACATAGTGAATTTATGATTCACATAAAAAATAACAAAGATAAAACTATAAGTATACTAAGCGATAGCTGGCTTAGTGATTTTTGTACTTGAGATATGATGGCTAGAAATCCTAGAATAAAAATAGATTATAATAAGTTTAAAAACTTAGATGCTATTTTTTTAAGTCACTCTCACCTTGATCACATAGACCCTTATAGTTTAAAAGAGTTATTTGAAAATCTTGAAAATAAACCTGACTTACTTATAAGTGAAACTCTTTCTTTTTTAGTTCCTCTTTTTGTAAAATACTTAAATCCAGAAAAAATCATAATCCTAGAATCTGAGAAAACTATAGACTATAAATGACTAAAAATCACAGGACTTATTTACAAAAACAACTTCATAACAAATGAAGATGATGTTATGACTCTATTTATAGAAAATGATGAAGAAATAGTTTATAGTGATGTAGATACAGAACCAGGAAACAACTTCGAAGTTTTAGAGTATTTATACAATAAGTTTGAATCAAAAAACTATAAACAAAAAATATATCTAGCAACAAGAAATGAACTAGAGTGAAACCTTAAATTACTTGATGCAAAAAACTCAAAAGAAAGAAAAAAAATAGATAGTGAGTATAAAGCTTTCAGAAAAGATGAAATAACTCGGGAATATGAAAAGTTTGAAGCAGAAGAAGTAGAGAGTTTTTATAAAAGTGAAAATTTAACAAAGATTTTTATATGACAAGGTATAGTTTTCCCTAAAGAAATAAATGAAGAAATACTTGCGGTAAATACTATGAAACTTGAAGCTGTAAAAGATATAGAAGAAAGCATTGCAAGAAAAAACTGATACGATTTAAACTTTTCTTATTTTGAAGGATGATACAGTTATCAAATAGAAAATAACTGAGTAAAAAAACTATGAAAAATAGAATATTTAGAAGTAAATGAATTTATAAATAAAAAACAAAATCTAGATATAGATTTTTATAGAAAAACTAAGTTTAGTCCTCAAAGAAATGAAAAAAGAGATATAGAAAAACAAAAGCAAATAATCCTAGATATCATAAAAAATAGGTTTTTCCCATATGCAGTGGCAAACCTAGAGCTTCCTTTAAAAGATGCTATAATGGAAAGTATAGAAAAAAAATACACCATAAAAGTAAGATATGGGACAAAAGAAGAGTTTAAAGATATATACTACACATATGATTTTGGCAAACTAAACTTTGAAGCTGAAAATGTAGAAAATGATTATTACAACGAAGACTATTGGGCAAATGATTTGGAAGATTTTTATGAATGAAAACAAGAACTATACTCAAACTTTTTACACAAACTAGATGAAAACAAAAGCTATAGATTATGGACTTTTCTTTGAGCAAATTTTTTAAACAATGATTTATTGTATAAAAAATATGATTTCCATTTTTCTAGAGCAAAAGATTGAAAAACATCAAACGAATATGTACTAAACTTTTATAAATAATATGATAAGTAAAGAAAAACAAAAAATCATAAGAGCTCTTCAAAAGAAAAAATCTAGACAAGAAGAGTGACTTTTTCTTGTAGAGTGAGAAAAATCTATACTAGAGTTATTGACTTCATGATTAGAGATTAAATTCTTATACCTTACAAAAGAGTTTTTATATAATTATAAAGATAATTTAAAAAATATAATTTTTGAAGAAACAGATGAAGATACTCTTTCAAAAATCGGAAATCTAAAATCAAACAATGCTTGAATAGCAATAGTAAAAACACCCAAGCAAAAAGAGATAAAGATAGAAGATAAAGAGATAATTGTAGCACTGGATAACATAAATGATCCAGGAAATCTTTGAACTATAATAAGAACATGTGACTGGTATGGTATAAAAAAAATAGTATGTAACCTAGAAACAGTAGAGCTTACAAACCCCAAAGTAGTATCTTCTACTATGTGATCACTTTCAAGAGTACAAGTTTACTATACAAATCTAGAAGATTTTTTAATAGAAAATAATAGTGTTGAAACTTTTTGAGCTTTCTTAGATGGAGAAAATATACATACAAAAAAAATAGATAAAAATAAATCATCTATACTAGTTATATGAAATGAGTCTCATGGAATAAGTAAACAAATAGAAAAACACTTAAAATCAAAGATAACAATCCCCTCTTTTTGATGATCAGCTGAAAGTCTAAATGCATCAATAGCAACAGCTATAATCCTTGATAACATAGTTAGAAAATAATATATTTGACAAGATAGTTTTTTATATTATATTTATAATAAATAATTATTTACTAAAATATAGTATGGTAAGTTATGATGAAGCTTGAGAAATAATAGCTGAAAGTTCAAGGATATCTGCAAATGAAAATAAATGATTTCATCAAGAAATAATAGAAGAAATAAGATGGCTAATTGAGAGTAATTTGAAGTATTGCTATTGAGATTTAAAAGATAATGATGAATGAAAATTAACAAAAAAAGAGCTTGAAAATAGATTAGCTATTTTAGAATGAAATCTAAAAATAATAGAGAAAGAAAATTTAGAAGCTGAAGTTCAAAGAGCTTATGAAATTGTATTAAGTGATAAAGAAGAAATAAATATTTGATTTAGTGCAACTCTTATGTATACAATCCTATGTAAATTAGTAAACAGACAACCTTAAAAAAGAACAATTGGATTAGTCCAATTGTTCTTTTGCTAATTTGTATCAAAGCTCTACAAACTCATCTATCTTATCAAAACTATAATAATCAAGTTCTCAGAAATCTGGAGTAAGTATTTTTACATTTTTTCAAGCTTTTTCTATAGAGCGATTTTCATTTTGTTTCATCATAAAAAGTAAAGTCCTGTGTCATACTCTGTAGCTATAATCAAAAAATCATTTATTAAACTCTATACCAAGAAACTTAGTCTTCGTTTCTATAGGTCAAGTTATCTCTTTTAAAGCAGATACTCACAAAATATGCTCTCAAGATAAAACTGAAACAGGTAAATTATTGGTTACTCAACCATCTACATAACTATATTTTCATATCTTGTAAGGCATAAAAACTCAAGGTAAACTAAGGCTTGCTCTTACAGCCTTTGCAAGTGATCAAGACTCAAAAGCTGTAGATTCTCAAGTTTCTAGATTTGTAGCCATAATTTTTAGAGGTATTTTAAAATCCTCTATTTTTTTATCTCAAAAAATTTCTTCTAGTTTTTTAAGAACTTTATCTCATTTTAAAAGTCAAAAAGATAAATCTGGATCAATAAGCTTTATAAAACTTATTGATTTTGCTACCTCTATCATCTCATCAGTTGTTTTAGAGCATGCTTTCATTGCAGCAATAATAGCTCACATAGAAGTACCAGAAAGCTCTTTTATCTCTATGTTATTTTCTTCTAAGTATTTTAAAACTCATATATGGACAAATCATCTGGCTGCTCATCATCAAAGAGCTAAGCTATATTGTTTTTTCATTGTTTTATTTTTATATTTATATAATAGTAATTATATATCTAAAAGACTCTGAATCAAGTTCAGAGTGAAAAGAAATTTGTCATTCTCACTTGTTTCAGAATCTTTGTTTGTCATTATGGGCTTGACTCAGAATCTAATCCTTCATTTTCTTAGACTCTGAAGTAAATTCAGAGTGACAGGAGATTGTCATTCTGAACTTGACTCAGAATCTTTGTTTGTCATTATGGGCTTGACTCAGAATCTATTTTTTTATAACCTTTCTTTTAATTTATCACATCTTTCAAGCCAAATAGAGTCACCATCTCATCTATCAATAACTTCTTTATACCAGTTATACCTCCTATCTATTTCTTCTTCACAAGCTTTTTTTACAACTTGTTCATCTGTTATACAAAATCATGCCATATTTATCCCCATATCTGTTGGAGACTTATAACTTCTAGTGAAATTATCCTCTGGTAAAAAAGAATCTGCCAAATCTCTAACTATCTCAAAAGCTTCTACATCTCTATTATAGTTTATACTTATTTCCCCATAAGCTTTTTCATGGTATGTATCTATTGCATTGTAGTCTCATATATCTGCAGTTGCTGCTTCATAAGCTAGGTTTACTGGGTGACTTAATTCACGATTCCAAATTGGAAAAGTCTCATACTTTGAATATCCAGAATCTTTTCAAGAAATAACTTCATGATATATTTGCCCTAGACATGTAGACATTTTTCAGCTAGAGCTAGCTGCTCAAGTAACAAGAACCAAATCCTTTTCTACTTCTATATAATCATCACTTCCATAACCTGTTTCTGATAATACTTTTTTAGTATCACTTGGATATCATGCTATATCATACCTTAGATAAGATTTGATTCATAAGTTTTCAAGTTCATCTTTAAACTGATTTGCAATACTTTTATTATTCTCATTTACTCTATTTAGAGAAACTTTAGGAGTTAGACCAATCTCTTTTTTTATATCATTTATCATAGATAAACAATACTCTTTATATCAAATGTCTTCACTTGATAGTTGTCTATTGTTTTTTAAATCTATTGCATTCATACAAAAGATTATATCAGCTTTATCTTTAAGTGAAGAAAAAATCTTTTTCTTAGAGTCTACAAAAAAACCAGGTAAAACTCTAGATGCGTGAGTATCGTACAAAAACTTTCAACCTATCTCTAGGTAAAGTCTAGTTTTGAATTTTGAAATCCTATCCAAAATTGCTTCTGACTGAATTTTTACATATTTATCACCATCAAAACCAAATTTTTCATAGTTTATAGTATCAGTTGTTTGCATAAAAAAAGACTTATATAATAATTTATATAAGTCTATCATAAAAAATGATTTTTTGGAAGAAAATTAGATTCCTCTCCTTCACAAAATCTCAAGTAATGCTTTATTAACTTCTGCATCATACACATCTTTATCTTTTAAAGCTGTATGAACTTCTTTGAAAAAATCATCATCAAAAGATTTTAGATTAGATATTACACTGTCTATGGTTTGCAAATAATCTTGTTTTCAAGCATCGATTTCATCTATAGTTTTTCAATAAATACATAAATTTTTAAGAGTATCTATATGATGTTGGCTTTTTTGAGTTTTTAACTTTTTAAGAGGGATAAAAGCAGAAATTATAAATCAAAGTTTTATACTTCAGTTATAATTTCATCTATTTAAAAAGTAAGAAATCTCAGATATATATACTCTATTTACCTCATCTATACAATTAAAAACCTCTTCTTGTAGAGATATCTCAAGTTCTCACTTAGAAACCAACAATTCTACAAATTTTCTAATTTCATAAGTAAATACTTCTGAAATATGTGACATATAATTTCAAAATGCACTTAACTTAAGGTCAAAAATATCATTACCATTTAAAGCTCTATTTATATTTTCATAAATATCAGCAAGCCTTTTTTCTAGATACTTAATTGTAGAACTTAAAAAATATATAAACTGCTGTTTATCAAAAATACCATTCTCATAGTTATTTTTAAAAAGTCTAAAAGTTCTTTCTATATCTTCTGGGGATTTTAGAGATAAAAGAAATTCTACATCATCATTTACTGATGTAGTTGAAGGTTTATGAGGTTGTTTTAATCTAGGATTTTCTTTAGAAACTTCTGAAAATAACCTTAATTCGAAATTATTTCCCATAATTATATTTTTTAATATAAACTTAATATATTTTAAGTAAATATGTGATTTGTCAAATAGATTTAAACTAAATTTCGTTTATTACTTCATAACTCAAATCCAAACTTCATACAAATGAAAATCAAATAACTTCTTTAACTCAAGATTCTTTAAGTTTTCATGCAGTAATATTTAACATTGCTCATGATCAAACAACTTCATCTATTAAAAGTAATTTTATATTTTTTATAAGTATTAAAACTTGTATTCATAGTATAATAATAATTATTATAAAATTTACTGTAAACAATTTACTGTAACATATTTACAGTAAAACACTTCTTATATAAAAAGCAAAAAGTATAAGCAAAGCTTATACTTTTTAATTCATCCCCTTCATACTTAGTTGTATTTTTCCTGTATTTTCATCTATACTTGTAACTTTTACTTTTACTCTTTGTCATACCTCAAGCACTTCTTTTGGGTCAGATATAAATCTATCTGTGATTTGGCTTATATGTACTAATCCGTCATTTTTTGTACCGATGTCTACAAAAGCACCAAAAGCAAGTACATTTCTAACTACTCAGTCTATTATATTTCACTCTTTTATATCTTTGTTTTCTGTTCAAAGTTTAGCTTTTTGATGAGTTGAGTTAACTCTTTTTTCTTCACCTATTTGATTATAAGAACTAAGTATAAACTCTATTGTATCTTCATTTGCATCTTTATATAGAGAAATAATTTGCTCTTTATTTTTTGCAAAGTCACTTTTTGATAGATTATTTTCTATCAAATATTTTGCTAAATCATATTGGTCTGGATGTATATCTGTGTTATCAAATTTATCTATACTTTCTGGTACTCTCAAAAATCAAGCTGCTTGCTCATACACTTTATCTGAAAGTTGTTTTTTCAGGTCTTTTCTAGATTTATATGGCCTGTTATTGTAGATTTTTTTTGCTGCTCTTTTATCTATACCAGATATATAATTAAGTACATAACTTGATGCTGTATTTACATTTATCCCTACTAAGTTTACTGTGTCTTCAACTACAAATCCTAGTTTCTCTTCTAGTTTTTTTTCAGGCATATCGTGTTGATACATACCAACTCCTATACTTCAAACTGGTACTTTTACAAGCTCTGAAAGTGGGTCTATGTATCTTCTAGCTATAGAGATAGTACCTCTATCTAGAGAGTCTAAATCTGGAAATTCTTCAGCTGCTACTTTACTAGCACTATATACTGAAGCTCACGATTCATTTACTATATATGTTTCTGGGAATTTTTCTTTAGATTCTGAATCAAGTTCAGAAAGACAATCTCATAAAAGTTTTATAGTTTCATTTACTCAAGTACCATTTCAAACTACTATAACTTTTGGAGAGTATTTTGATAATAAGTTTTGAAGTTTTGATTTTGCTTCATTTGATTTATGTAAAAATATTTTATCAAAAACAAGT
>JAAZVM010000016.1 GCA_018623505.1 Patescibacteria group bacterium
GTTATAGTATTTGATCCATCTGATACCGAAAGGCCTATATGATTAAATATACTAGAAGCGGAAACTGAAGAAGAAAAAGAATTAGTAGCAATGGATGCTATGAATATAATGATAAAACTTTTTGGTAATGAGGTTTTTGGTCCAAGAATACAAGATTACTTTAGAAATGCGGTATTAACACTTATGGATTATCCATGAGGTTGAGCAATAACAGATGTAATGAAACTATTCGTAGACAATGAATTTAGATCGGAAAGAGTTAAACATGTAAAAAACCCTATTGTAAAATCTTGGTGGGAAAAAACTTATGCATCTATGTGAGATAGAGAAAAAGCAGAAATAATACCTTACTTCCAAGCTAAATTCTCAGGTTTTACTACAAATAAGATGATGAGAAACATCATATGACAAGTAAAATCAAGTTTTGATATACTTGATGTAATGCAATCAGGAAAAATATTAGTTGTAAATCTAAGTAAATGAAGACTGTGAGATTTTAACTCTAAACTTCTTGGTATGATGCTTGTATCAAAAATACAAATGGCTGCCATGAGAAGAGATAGAATCCCAAAAGCTGAAAGAACTGATTTTTATCTATATATAGATGAATTTCAAAACTATGTAACAGACAGTATAGAATCTATATTATCTGAAGCCAGAAAATATAGACTTTCTCTAAATATAGCTCACCAATACTTATGACAATTAGAGCAAAGTGATGCTCTTACAAAATCAAGCCTAAACTTAAAACAAGCAATTTTTGGTAATGTATGAAGTATTATGAGTTATAAAATTGGTCCTGAAGATGGTGAATTTATGGCAAAGTACTATGCTCCTACTTTTTCAGATCAAGATTTGGTAAATATGGATAAGTTTAAAGCTACTATGAAATTGGCAGTTGATAATCAACCAACTACACCTTTTTCTATAATTCCAGTTAATCCTTACCTAGAAAATTGAGAAGAAAAATTAGCAAAAGCTTTTACTGAACTTTCTAGACTAAAATATGGTAGAGATAAAGAATTTGTAAGTAAAGAGATAGAATATAGAATCTGATAAACAAAAAAACTAAACTTTAAAGTTTAGTTTTTGTTTTAAAAATTTTTAAGTTCATATATATAATTATCATTTGATTTTATATATATTTTATCATCTAATTTATAAAAGTTTTTATAAGAAAAATCTATATCCAACACTTTTTCTTTTACTCTTGTATTTGGATTATAATAAAAAATAATATCATTATTAGTCTCTATTGATAAGTTTGATTTTCTTCTTTGATCCTCTGATTCAACTATTCATAGATAACCATCTTTATAAACTACAAAATCATTAAAGTAGTCAAAGTATTTAGAATTCTTTTTTTGAATGCTATATACAAAACTTCAAGACTCAGTTACAATTATATAATCTCAATTATCATACTTTACATATTCAACTTTTGGAGATATTTTTACAGTATATAATTTATTTCTTAAAGAATCATATATATAATTTTCAACTCATATACTTAAGTGATAAGTTTTTATAGAACCATATACTTCATAAATATTTAACTCTGACTTATCTAAAAAACTTATGTTTGATAATACTTTCTTATCATTTAAAAAAAGATCTAGATTTATACTATTTTTTTCAAAAGAAAATCTTTCAACTCAAAAATACTTAACAAGATAACTCTCAGAATCATTTTTCAATCTATCAATAACATCTTGATTTGTTTCTATATCTATACTTTCTTCAGATATATCTATCTTTTCAAGAAAAGGTAAAGTATTTTTTTCTAATTCTTGTTTTTCTAATTCTTGTAATCTTCTTTCTTCTACTTTGCTAGGTATATAAAAATAAGTCCAATAAACAAAAAAAACTATTCACATAACTAATAAAATCAAAACTCAAAAAAGTCTATTTTTCATATTTTTAAATTAATATATTTAACTTTGTATATATTAATTATTTAGCTAAGATTACAAAATTTATCTTGATAAAAAAGATTATTCATATATACTTTTTTAGTTAATTTTAGATATAAATATAAAAAATGATAATAAACTGAACAAAGATAGCAGAAGAAATATATACACAATTAAAAAATGATATTAAAAGTTTTAAAAGCAAACCTAGCTTATGAGCAATTTTAGTTTGAAATAATCCATCAAGTCTAAGATATATAAAACAAAAAGAAAAGTGGGCAAAAGAGATTTGAATAAACTTTATATTAAAAAAAATTCCTGAAAATATCAAGGAAAGAGATTTGTACAATATAGTAAAAGAGTTTAATGATGATATAAATATAAATTGATATATAGTTCAATTACCTCTTCCTCCACATATAGATTCTCAAAAAATCATAAACAACATACATCCAAAAAAAGATGTAGATGGTTTTCATCCAAATAATATGTGAAAAGTATTATTGTGAGATAAAAATTGATTTGTTCCATGTACACCAGCAGGTATTATTGAAATATTAGAAAAAGAAGAAATAAAAGTAGAATGAAAAAAAGTATGTGTTATATGAAGAAGTAATATAGTATGAAAACCTATGGTTTCTCTTTTGATAAATATGTGAGCTACAGTGATAGCATGCAATAGTAAAACAAAAGATTTAGATAAACATACATCTAGTGCTGATGTAGTTATAGTTGCTGCATGAAACCCATGATTACTCAAAGTAAATATGATTAAATATTGAGCAGTTATAATAGATGTATGATTTACAGTTATAGATGATATTATATACTGAGATGCTGATACAAAGCTTATAGATTTGGTATGAAACAAAATAACACCTGTTCCAGGGTGAGTTTGAAGCTTAACTGTTGCAATGCTTATGAAAAATACTATTAAAGCATATAAAATACAAAATAAATAGCCTATTTTTTAGCTTAAAATAAAGGCTATTTATTTTTTAATAAAAAAGTATAAAAAAGTTTTGACTTATCATCATTTTTTAATAATATATCTCTCGCAAGATTGATATGCGGGTATAGCTCAATTGGCTAGAGCATCTGCCTTCCAAGCAGAGGGTTGTGGGTTCGAGTCCCATTACCCGCTCCATTAAATTTTGCAAAGTAGAAAGTATATAAAACTACTTTCTATTTTTTTATAAGGGTGTATAGCTCAGTTGGTTAGAGCGCATGACTGATAATCATGAGGTCCCTGGTTCAACTCCAGGTATACCCACCATTTTTTCAAAAAATATAAAAAATAAAACGGAGATTAGCGCAATTGGTAGCGCACACGGTTTGGGACCGTGGGGTTGCGAGTTCGAGTCCCGCATCTCCGACCATTTGATACAATTAAGAGAAATAGCATTAACTTTTCCTAAGTTCGTGCTATTTTTTGTTGGTTCTAACCTATTTAATCAGCCACCTCTATTATTCAACTCATTTTCTAGTATTCTAAACCAAAGATACAGTTCTATAGCCAGTACTCAGTTTTTAAGAATAATGTCATAATTTTTCTTGCTTTATTTTCAAATAAGAACTTGCGTTACAACTTAATCAATCAATTATTATTGATTCTCTATTAATTATAAAATTATTATCAAGAAATGGTTTAGTTTTTCTAGGATTATTTGTATGTAAATTAATAATATTAGTACTTATTAAACTTTTAAATAAATCAACTGCTGGTATATAATTTCTAACATCTTGTTCAAGTCATAATTCATCATAAGCTTCCTTTGTATCTAATCATTTTTTTTGAGATAAACCATAAGCCAAAAATTTATTTTTTATTCATTGACCTCTTCATTCTTGAAATAAATATATTAAAACCCCTCAGCTATTTTTCATAATTTCTATAAAGTGCATTAATTGCTCATTACAATCACAATCATCTGATCAAAAAATTTCACTAAAAAAGCAAGAAGAATGTAATCTGACATCAATAAAATCTTTTGATAAATCTCAATATGTAAAGATAATACCGGACTCTCAATTAAAATCAAAATAATAAGCTTTTGTTTTTAATCAATGTAAACTAAAATCAATAGATATATAATTCATAATCTAAAATTAAATATTAAAAAAGGTTCAATATTTTCATACAATCACTTCTATAATTCCTTTCAATTCTCAAAAGGAACAGTTTCATCATCTCTAGTACTTAATACGATTAAATCATTAAAATTACTAGATAAATCTATACTAGCTGAATATAAATTGTTATAAAATTCAAATAAATTCTTTCTTGAAGAGTCTAGATATTTTCATCTTCAAAAATCTAAACTCATATAATTTATTTTAAATATTATTTGTTCTATTTTAACATAACTTGTATTTCTAATCAATTTTTCACTAATTTCTCAAGTTCTATGATATATCACAGTAAAAATTAAAATATATCTTAAATTTAAAAAATTAAATTCTTAAATACTAAATAGTATACTATATTTGACCTAAATACTCAATAAGTCTCAATTTATATTATTTAATAATACATCTTTTATTTTATTATTGTGTCAATAAAACTTCTTAATAGACCACATAAGTTTTGCTATCGAGGCTTCTGTAGTTAAATTATATCAATTAATACAACCTAAATCTATTAAAGCCTTTCATCAAGCATATTTTAATTCAGTAATTCAATATAAACATTGAGATTTTAATATTATTATCATTCAAGAGTTTATACAGTTCTCTATTTGATTTTTAAACTCTTCATCACTAGGAAAATTTCAATCTCAAAATCATTCTATTACTAATCATCTAATTCATTTTTCTATAAAAAAGTTAAAAATACAATAATCAATTCAAGGATATAATTTTAAAATAGATACTTTTGATTCTAGTTTTTCATCTATATCTATATTTACTGAAGTTTTTAAAATCTCATTATTTATTTGTGTAGATATTTCTTCATTAATAATTAAATCATTATTTTTAAACTTTCAAACTAAAGGAAAATTTGGTGAATCAAATGTTGTAAATGATGTAGTATTTAATTTTACTGCTTTATTTCACATAACTAATTTATCTCAAAAAGATATATATACTCAAAATAAATTTGAATTAATACTAGCTTTAAAAGAATTGATTATATTATTTATAGCATCAGTTAATTCATACTCTATTGGTATCATAGATCAAGTTAAAACTACTGGTTTTCTTAATCATTTTAACATATATGATAAAGTTGAAGATGTATAAGTCATAGTATCAGTTCAATGTACTACAACAAATCAATCATATTCATTTTTTATTTGATTAATTTTTGAAGCTATTATTTCAATATTTTCAATATTTAAATCTGAACTATCAATATTATATAAATCTATAAAATCTACCTCTACTTCTTTTCAGATAATATCATTTAATCTATTAATAAATCAATTCGCATCATCTGAAACTACTAATCATTTATCTGATGAAGTGGAAATAATAGTTCATCAAGTTGTTAAAAAAGCTATTTTTTTATTCATAGTAATGTAATATAAATTTTAACTAAAATTGATTAAAACTACTTTTTTGAAATATAAAAATATCTCAAAAATTGCGTTTCAGCTATTAATTAATTTTAATAATTATATATTATCATAAATTATGATAATAAGCAAAATAACTAAAAAAAGCATTAGATAAACTCTAATACTTCTCTATAAATCAAGATATTGATCAATTCTGATTTGCCATACAAATTCATTCACATGAGAAACCAAAATCATAGCTCATTCAAATTCATCTAAAGCCTTTGCTATAACTGGTATATGTCTAAAGTTTATATGATTAGTTGGTTCATCTAAAATCAATAATCCAGGTTTTAAAAATACTAGCCTACAAAAAGCTACAAGTCATTTTTGACCTTCTGATAAATCTCAAATCCTAGTTTTCATTATTTGACCATCGATAAGAAAACCTGCAGCAGTAGATCTAAACTCTTGTTCACCTATTTCTTCTGGAGCAGTTTCTCTTAAACACTCATAAACAGTTTGATTGAAGTCTAAGTTTGAAAAGTCTTGTCTATAATAACCTATTTTAACTCAAGGAGCTAATTCTGCTCATGACTCATCACCATTAACTATTTTCTCAAGTAATGTTGATTTTCAAATTCCATTTGGTCAAGCAAGTTGTAAATGGTCATCTTTTCTTATTTGTACATCAACTTCTTTTACTGTTACTTCATCGTCTTTTATAATATGTACAGATTTTATATTAAGAAGAACTCAACCAATATTTTCTTGAAGTGGTATTTTAAATTCTCTTATAGTTTTATCTTCCCTTCTATTATCAAGCATATTATCTTCCATTTCAGCTGCTGCTTCTCTCATTTTTTTTGCTACGGCTCTTAGCTTACCTCATTTATGAGCAAATACATTAGCTTGATCTTTTTTAGCTTGGGCTTCTTTTTTAAGTCTAGCATTTGCCATATTTTCTTTTTCAATTTTAGACTTTATTTGTTCTACTACATCATGATAATTTCATACAAATTGATCTACATGTTTTGTATGTACATCAAGATATAATACTCAATCAGTAAAACTATTTAAAAACTCAGCATCATGGCTAATTACTAAAACAGTTTTTTTGTAATTTTGTAAAAATTCAGTTAGATGCCAAATACCATCTGTATCTAGATTATTAGTTGGTTCATCCAAAAGTAAGATATCTGGTTTTTGGATAAGTGCAGCAGCTAATAATAATCTAGCTTGTTGTCATCATGAAAAAGCATTTATTTTTTTATTATAATCTTTTACTTTTAGATTTACTACATCAAGTATTTCTGCTATTTCCCTATCTATATTAAAAACTCTGTCATCTGGAAAATATTTTCTAAAAAACTCACTTACTGATAACTCCTTATCTTCTGGTAAAACAACTTGATATCAAGTTGCAATACTTAATTTACTATCAATATTTATTACTCACATTTTCTTTTCTAGAGTACCATTAATAAGCTTAAAAATAGTTGATTTACCTGCACCATTTTGTCACATTATAGTGATTTTTGACCCCTGTCTTATGTTAAAATTAACTTCCTCTAAGATAGGTTTTCTAAAGTCATAATGAAAATCTACATTTTTAAAACTTATTACTGTTTCATTTGTTTGAGCCATTTATATTTATTATTAATTTATTAAAATCCTCAGTATTATATAAAAAAAACTTTTAATTAAAACAATAATTAAAAGTTTTTAGCAAATATTCTACTCCTTATTTAATAACTCTTCCCTTGCTTTATTTCTTGCTTCCTTAAAAGAAACTCATAAATTCCAATATTTTTTAATAGCTAATAAAATTATATGTAATTTAGAAGGTTCTTTTCTCTTCCTAATTTTATTAGGATTAACATTATGTTTAACAACTCTCCTTGTTCTAGGTTTAGATTCGATTTCTTTTCTAGCTTGTTCTTTCTTTTCTTTTTTAGATTCCAAGACTATTTCTTCTACCTCAACTTCAGTTTTAGATAATATCTTTTCTAAATTATCCAAAGATTCCCCATTTACTAAACAATTAACAAGATCTTTAATTACATCTTCTGGTGTATCATTTGGTAATTTATCAAAAAAAACTTTGAATTTTTTTACTCTATTCTCTATTTGATTTAAACTTTCCAAAAATGAGCTAAATAACTTCTTATATTCATCAATATCAATAACTTCAGATGGTAAATTATCTTCACCATGATTAATAGAAATAGTAGATTCTACAGTTATTCATTTTCTTATAGTTGTGAAAAAATCAGTAATTAAATCCTTATCTAAGTCTGATAAATTTAAATCAGAAAAAAATTTTTCTATATAATATAATCTTACTCTAATCTGTTCTAATATTTTATTATGAACAACTAATAATTTAATTAATGGAACATCTTGCGGTATTTTAGACTTATAATTTAATAATTCATTTAAACTTTCTTTGATTAAATCAGGAGTTTTAGTACCAGATATTAATTTTTTTATATCTTCATCAGATAAATCTCAAACACTTTCTTGTATTGATATTATACTATTTACCCTCTCTTGTATTCACTCTATTGTTTCCAAAACACTACTTAGTTTATCTATTGCCTGTTTTTTGAGTGAAACTGTATTATTGATA